>JAOAQX010000006.1 GCA_025210805.1 Flavobacteriales bacterium | reverse complement strand
TTTTTAACTGTACTAGGGATAGTTTCTTGAGTAATTTTTTCGGCATCTTCAGTTGTTGATAACTTTACAACTCCTGATTCAGAAGCGCCAACAATTCCAACGAACTTGACGGTTTCATCAATCACGATGACTACATCAACTGCTTCATGGAATGTTTCTACAGATAATATTGGTGTTACGGGGTATGAAGTGTCTTTAAAAGGAACAGTAGTCGGAACGGTATCAGGAACGACATTTAATTTAACTGGACTTTCTGCTTTAACAGCTTATGCAGTAAAAGTAAGAGCGAAAGATGCGGCAGGAAATTATTCGGCATATACCGCTGATGCAACATTCACTACTCCAGATACAGAGGCACCAACAATTCCAACAAACTTGACTGTTTCATCAATCACGATGACTACAGCAACTGCTTCATGGAATGCTTCTACAGATAATATTGGTGTTACGGGGTATGAAGTGTATTTAGATGGAGCTTTAGTAGCTACGGTAAATGGAACGACTTATAATTTTACGGGATTGAATGCTTTTACAAACTACACAGTAAAAGTAAAAGCGAAAGATGGTGCAGGAAACTCATCGGCATTTACAGCAGATGAAACTTTTACCACTCTTGACACTCAAGCACCAACAATTCCAACGAATTTGGCAATTTCATCGATCACTGCGACATCAGCAACAGCTTCTTGGTCTGCATCAACAGATAATGCAGGAGTTACAGGATATGAAGTTTATTTAGATGGAACTTTGGTTACCACTGTAAATGCTACAACTTATAATTTTACAGGTTTAAATGCCACAACGAATTATACAGTAAAAGTAAGAGCTTTAGATGGAGCAGGAAATCAGTCTGGATTTACCGCTGATGAAACCTTTACTACTTTAGCAAATTCTATTAGCTATTGTGCAGCTTCTGGAAACTACCAAAATTATGAGTTTATTGATCTTGTAAAATTAGGAAGTTTAAACAATGTATCAGGGCAGGAAGCAAATGGTTATGGAGACTACACAAATATGAATACCAATTTATATAAAGGAAGTTCTTCAACAATGCAGTTAAGTGCAGGATTTACCTATGGTTCTTATTCTGAAAAATGGCGTGTTTGGATTGACTTAAACCAAAATGGAACTTTTGAGAACAACGAGCGAATGGTTCAAACGAGTACTAATAACGCAGCAATAAAAACCGTAAACTTTACCATTCCTGCATCAGCAATGACAGGAGCCACAAGAATGAGAGTGATTATGAAATATGGTTCGTATCCGCAATCATGTGGAACGTTTACTTGGGGTGAAGTAGAGGATTATACCGTAACCATTCTAGAGGATACACAAGCTCCTACGATTCCTGCAAACTTAGTTGTTTCGAATATAAGTTTTGATCAAGCTGATTTAAGCTGGGATGCCTCAACAGATAATTCGGGAGTAGTATCTTATGAAATTTACGACCATAATCATAATTTATTAGGAACAACAAACAATACTAATTATACTTTAACAGGATTGTCTGCTGTAACAAATTATCAAGTATATGTAATTGCTAAGGATTTGAGTGGAAATAACTCATTAGCTTCAACTCTTGAATCGTTTACGACACTTTCTATTCCTTATTGTGACTCAAAAGGAAATTATCAAAACTATGAATACATTGACTTTGTAGGAATTAAATCAATTTCAAATGCGACAAGTTCTGATAATGGTTATGGAGATTTTACTTCTCAAATTGCTCAAGTAACTAATGGAGAAACGGTAACACTAACTTTAAGTGCAGGATTTGCTTATAGCAATTATTCAGAAAGATGGAGAGTGTGGATTGATTATAACCAAAATGGAACTTTTGAGAACAATGAAAAAGTAGTTCAGGGAGTAACTTATAACGGGAATAATTATTCTTATTCATTTACTGTTCCAAATAACGCATTGGAAGGAAATACCAGAATGCGTGTGGTAATGAAATATGGATCTTATCCAAACCCTTGTGGAAATTATACATGGGGAGAGACTGAAGATTACACAATCAACATTTCTAAGAAAGAAGGATTGGAAGGTAAATATGCTGGTCCTGGTTATGATTTAGGAGAAGAACTTACCGATTCTGAGTTGGATATTAATGTATATCCGAATCCAGCACAGGATCTGTTAAATATAGAGTCTGTAAATGCTCAATCATATAGAATACATGATCTATCAGGTAGAGTAGTAAAACAAGGTGCTTTTGCGAGAAAAATCTCAATTAATGACCTTCCAAACGGAAACTATATATTAATTACTTCTGATGGTCGAGGAGAACAACAAACTCGATTTGTAAAGATGTAATACTCATTTTTGTTTTTAGATGGAAAAACCGTTATAAGTTAGCTTATAGCGGTTTTTTAGTTTGAATTCACATCATTTAGTCATCCAGAATTTTGAGTATTTATCCTTAAAAAAGAGGATAGAATATTTCAAAATAAATAGTAAATTGACCTTTTTAAAAACTAGATCAATATTTATGTCTTTCAAAAGTTTTGTTCAAAAAGAGAAATTCTATCTTGGTGTTGCTGCCATTATAGCACTTGTTTATTATGTTTTTAGCACCTATTCAAAAGGATATTATCAGCATGATGAGGCGGCTCATTTTCTAAATATGCAACAGTTTTGGGTAGAACCTTCTTCTATTCTTTCCACTTGGTCGAAACCAGGATTTAAGATTGCTTATATTATTCCTGCCTTATTTGGTGCAAAAGCTGTTTTATGGACCAATATTCTTTTTGCTTCTGCTACAGCTTTTATTTCAGGAAAAATAATAGAACATTTTAAAATCCCCTATAGGACGTTAGGAATGGTGATTACTGCATTCATTCCAATGCTGTATCAGATTGCCTTTAGAAATTATTCGGAGATAATAACAGGGCTGGTTTTGTCCATTATTGTATTAGCTTATGTAAAGAAAAAATATTGGGCAGTGGCTTTGTTAGCAGGTTATTTGTTTACTCTGCGTCAAGAAATGGTATTGGCATCTGGTTTTATTGGGCTTATGTTTATCATAAGGAAGCAATGGTTACCAATAATTGGTTTTTTTATCGCTCCTTTATTGCTCAATTTTTTTGGATGGTTGCACAGTGGGAACCCTTTGTTTCTTTGGGATCAGCTTACAGGTGGTGGATTGGATCATTATAAAGAATTCGGATTTTTCCATCTCTGGAAAATGTTTACACCAAGTGTAGGAGTTATTTCAACAGCTCTTTTTCTCCTTGGTTTTTTAGGGTTTGTGTACGCAAAAGAAGGAATCAAATCATTTTTTGAAAAATATCATATTCTTTATATTGCTTTGGTACCTGTTTTTATTTTTATGTGCTTGGTGACAGAGCCTGCTTTTACCTTATTTAAACTAAGTGCAAACTTGCGTCAAATTGTCCTTTTTGCTCCCATCATTGGTGTTTTTGGAGCATTGGGATATCAATATCTTGCCGAGAAAATAAACCCAAAAATCAGTCTCATTATTTTAGGAATCTATGGTTTATTGGTAGTAACAATGCTTAGTTACGAGTATAATCATGTGGCATTTACAGATGTAGTTGATAATAGTAAAATGGCGATGTTCTTTATCGGGATGGGGCTCATTTTAATAGTGAGTCATCTAGGGATTATGGATCTAAAAAAACTCAGTTGGGTTGTTGCTATTCTCATTATCGGACATACCATTCAGCAAGAAAAGCCCTATAAATTGAATGAAGAAGAGATTAGCGTACAAAAAGCCGTAAAGTTTTTTGAGCGAAACAAACTGGCAAAAGAAAAACCGATTTTCTCCAATCATAATATGTTTATGTATTTTAATGGAAGTACGGCACAAGAAAGAAAAGATCATTATATTTCAGGGATGTACACACCCCAAAAGATGGATGAACTCCCAGTGGGAACCATTTTTGTGTGGGACTCACATTATACACATCGTCCAAATAACAAAGAACATAAAGGAATTCCAATACAGTATTTTCAAAATAATGACAAATACCAAATGCTTTTCCAAAATCTCTCTAAAAACAAAAGATTTTATATTGCTATTTTAAAGAAAGTGCGGTAGTTGTTTGAAGGGATACATTAAGATATGACCACTTATCTCACTCAGTTTACAATTGATATTTAGAAATCTATAGATTGGGTTAAAAAACAGTGGTTAAGTGGATTAATGATCCGTATACCATTAGAGATCGTATGAATATAGAAATATGAACCAAAAAAAAGAAGGCTTGAACTCAGTTCAAGCCTTCTTTTTAAATAGGTGTTAATAATAAATATAAAATAGATTGGGTGTAAATAATATGGTTCAAATGTAAGCTCAGACTTTTATAACTGAACTTTGTTTTCGACCAAGTGAAAGAAAACATCGTTTATTATTTAGTTTTTCCACTTTATACTACAACCAGTACTAGGCTTTTGCTCATTTTTTTGGTTCTCACCATTGATATGCCTATCGAGTGCTTCTCGTAAATCTTTTCCGTCTTTTGGAGCTTCGTTTCCAGGACGAGAATCATCTATTTGACCTCTGTATATCAATTTTTTATCTTCGTTAAAAAAGTAAATATCTGGGGTGCAAGCCGCATCGTAAGCTTTTGCAATTTCCTGATTTTCGTCAAAACAATAAGGAAAAGGGAATTCGTTATTATTTGCAAATTCCACCATCTTTTCTGGGGAATCTTCGGGGTATGTCTCAGCATCATTAGAATTGATTGCCACAAAGGTGATTCCTTTATCTGCAAACTCCCTTGCGATATTTACTAAAGTATCTGCCACATGAACCACATAAGGACAGTGATTGCAGATAAACATCACAACGAGACCATTTTCTATAGCAAGATAGTTGAGGTCAATAATAGATTCGGTACGTACTTCTGTTAGTGCAAAATGTGGTGCCTGCGTACCAAGCGGCATCATATTAGAAGGTAAAAGAGCCATTTTTTAGAGATTTTTCATGAGACATTTATAGAGTTTAACCATCGATTTGATGTCTTCCTTGTGTACTTTTTCTTTTGGGGTATGAACATTTTGTTCAGGAGCACCCACAAAACACCAATCGAAAGGAAAATCGGATTTTTGTAGTTGATTCCCATCAGAACCACCTGCGCCTTCCACTTCTCGCTGGAAAGCAATACCGTTTTCATCAGCTATTTGCATGATTCTTTTGATATAAGAACGACGTGGAATTCCGCTATCTCTTTGAGAAATCACACAACCTTCTCCGGCTTTTACGCCTTCGGTAACCCAAGTAATATCAGAAATAAGAGCTTGTTGAACTTGGTATTTTTCATATAAAAATTTAGCCAAATATCCGATAGATCCACCACCTGTTTCTTCCCAGCATGAGAAAACGAGCGCACCATTTTTCAAGGTTTTGGCAACTTCAAGAGCATTCCAAACCCCCAAACGATTATCCATATAGCAGTTTCGAACATAGTTTTTGGTTTCTTTCCAGTTTGATTGATAGACCAAATTTGTTCCTGGTTCTATGGTTCTTGGAAAATCGATGCTCAATTTATTGGTTCTTTTTTCTACTTTGAGTTTTCCCTCTATTTTCCCTTGACTATCGTACCCAAAAAGGTCTATACCGTCTATCTGACAAGTTCCTCCAAGTTTAATTAATTCGTTTTGGTACTTTACGGTATAACCGATGGAATCCATGTGGGCAAAAATAGCCGTTGTGGGTTTCCCAAAAACAAGAACAATACAGTTTTGAAATTCTTTTCCATGAAATACTTCGGGCTGTACTTTCCAGTCTTTTTTGTTTTTTTTGATATAGCTAAGTAGGTAGTCTTTCAACTGCTCTTCCTCTCCAGCTGGGGCATATATTTCTTGTAGTTTTTGTAATAAATCCAAATTCATCTATGGGGTTTTTATAGGTTGTATTTCTATGTTTTTTAGGTTCGAAAATTTGGCAACAGCCGAATCTGCTTCTCCTTCTCTAATAGAAAAAGTAATAATACAATTTTCTTGAAAATTTTGCACAATATCTGTGGCAGGAATATTTTTCAGAATACGCATAACGGTATTCATTTCGTTGTATCCAAAATGAACTGTAAATTGTTTGTCAATGGTTTTTTTGAGTATTTCGGCGTTTTCCAAAGCTTCTTTAGCACTTTCTTTATAGGCTTGAATGAGGCCTCCTACACCTAATTTTGTTCCTCCAAAGTATCGTACTACTACAATCAAACAATTGGTTACATCAAAAGCTTGAAGCTGTCCCAAAATTGGTTTTCCTGCCGAGTTTGAAGGTTCTCCATCATCATTGGCTCTAGTAATTTCTCCGTATTGCCCCAGTCTATAAGCATAGCAGTGATGACGGGCATCATAATGCTTTTTTCGTAAAATTTCCAAGGCATCTTTAACGGCTTCTTCATTTTTTGTGGGGAAGGCATAAGCGAAAAATTTGCTTGCTTTTTCTTTAAGAAATCCTTCGGCACTTTGCTCAATGGTATAGTAAAAATCTCTTTCCATTTAGAGGTTTAGGTTCTTGTTTTTGATTCCAATAATGGTATCGTTAAGGTATTTTTTTCTAAAAAAAACAGGATGATCTTGTCCAATTTGTGCTTGTGGTAATCCTTTCCCAATTTTTTTATTGGACTGAATGATTCTAATTTCATCCCAAGCTCCAGCATCAATAAAAAATTGATGGGTTTTTGCCCCTCCTTCTATTACCACAGATTGAATATTTTCGGCAATCAATTTTTGATAAAAATTTCGAAAGAAGCTCGTGCTTTTTGGTTCGGTAATCCAAAGGGTTTCTGCTTGCTGATCAAAAACTTGATAATCTTTGTTCAATTTCTCATGAGCATCTAAAACAATTCTGGTAGGATGTGTCCCAAAAAACTTTCTGGTGGTTAAAGAAGGATTGTCTGTTTCTACAGTTTTTGTTCCCACAGCAATGGCATCTTCCATTGCTCTCCATTGGTGGTTGATATAAGCACTTTCTGCTTGAGAAATGGGAAGACTTCCTTTTTGATTTTCTGTTCTTTGGTAATCAATAAATCCATCCTCTGTTGCTGCCCATTTAAGGATAATATAAGGTCTATTTTCCTTGTGAAACATAAAAAACCTTCGGTTTTGAAATCGGGCTTCCTCTTGCAATACCCCCAAAACAACTTCAACTCCTGCTTTTCGGAGTTTTTCGATCCCTTTTCCTGCTACTTCAGAGAAAGGATCAATTGTAGCAATGACTACTTTAGGAATTTTGTAGCGAATAATAAGATCTGAACAAGGAGGTGTTTTCCCAAAATGTGCACAGGGTTCTAAGCTTACATACAATATACTCTCAGGAAGAAGCTCTTTTTTTACAACTGCTTTAATCGCATTGACTTCTGCATGAGCTTCGCCATACTGAGCATGGTATCCTTCACCCAAAATAGTTCCTTCATGGACCACCACTGAACCCACCATGGGGTTTGATTGTACTCCATAAATCCCTTTTGATGCTAATGCTAAGCATCTTTGCATCCATTTTTCATTTTCCGCTTCTTGCATAAAAGCAAATTTAGGGAATATTCGTTCTATTTGAGATATGATGCTTTTTTGAGTGAAATTTTCTTATCAGAAGACTAGAATATTACACAATGCCATTTCTGTTGTTTTTTATTTACTCAGTTCATAATTAAACATTAGTAATGTATCGGCGTTATGTCTATGATTAAATGAAGACCATAAATGCTATAAAAGCCACTTTTTAAAATCCCTGACGTATATTTTGCACTGATTAGTGTAATTTGCAAAAGCTTAAATTCAATCAATGGGAAGAATAATCATACACGATGCCTCGGCGGGCTCTGGGAAGACTTATACCTTGGTCAAAAACTATCTAAAAATTTGTCTTTCACCAGATCAGCCCATCACAGTTTATCAAAAAATATTAGCAATAACCTTTACTAATAAAGCTGCAAAAGAGATGCAGGATCGGATTGTGGAAACTTTAGGAGATTTTCTCTCACAAGGAACCGAAAATACCTTATTTGTAGAATTTGCTCAGTATTTTGGGTATTCCAAAGAGCAATTACACCAACGATGTTTTCAGCTTCAGCAATCTATTCTTCATAATTATTCAAACTTTGCCGTTTCTACCATTGATAAATTCATGCTTAAAATCATTCGTTCTATTCGGTTTGAAGTAGGACTTAAATCAAGTTTTGAAATCTTAGCAGATTATCAAGAATGGTTTGATTATTCTATAAATGAACTTATTGAGCAAATCAATGAAAACAAGGGATTTGATGAATATATCCAACAATTTATTTCGGAGCTACTTCAAGATGGAAAATCATGGAATTTAAAGTATCAATTGGGTGAAATTGCAGGTAATTTGGTACGTGAAGAATATCGTAAAAAATACCAATATTTATTTGATATTCAATCATTTGATGAATTAAAAAGCATTAGAAAGAATTTAGACAAAGAACAAAAAGAGATAGAAGCCGCTTTAGATACGATCCAGAGTGGATTTGTAGAGGTTTTGAGAACCAATGAAGTTGCTTGGACAGATTTCCAACGCAATGCAAAATGCGTAAAAGTTATTTTAGGAACACCTGGGGATTGGAAGAAAAAAATTGCAGAAGGTGCTTTTAAAACTTTTCTAAAAAGACTGGAGGATAAAGTGTTTTTTAGCAAAAAAAACTTAGCGATTTTTGAACAAGCACAAGGGCAAATGGCTTCTTTTTTTGATGAATATGCGGAAAATATCCGAAGACTTTTGTTGCACCTCATTCATCTTCAAAAACTTATTAGTCAACTGAGAAATATTGAGCTGGAGTATCTACTTTTGAAATATATGGAGGATTACCTGAGTCAAGAGTCATTATTACCATTGAGTTACCTGAATACGATTCTAGAGAATTTTGTAAAAACTTCGGATATTCCTATGATGCTTCTCAAGATGGGTGAATATTATGAATACGTTTTTATAGATGAATTTCAAGATACTTCTAATGCTCAGTGGGATAATCTTTTTCCTTTATTAGAAAATATCCTTTCAAAAGGTTATCAAGTAGAGCTCATTGGTGATGCTAAGCAGTCTATTTATCGCTTTAGAGGAGGTGATGTAGGAATTCTTTTGGGACTAAAAAAAGAACGAAATCAAGGAGCTTTTCAAGTGGAAGATGCCCCACTTTTGGACACCAATTGGCGAAGTGATGAAGTGATTGTAGATTTTAACAATCAGCTTTTTGCAAAAATGGTAAGCCAGGAGTTTCCTCAAGAAAGTTGGAAAGAAATTTATCAGCAAGCAGAACAAAAAATACATTACAAAAACCGTCAAGGTTTTGTGGAAATCACTCACGCCAGCGTAGAGACTGAAGAAATAAACGAAACCAATGCCCAAAAAATTCTATCCATCATTGAGGATAATTTGAGTAGGGGATTTTCTTATGGAGATATCAGTATTTTGTTTAGGAAAAATAAAGATATTCAAGCGATTTCAGAGCTCTTACTTGCTCAGGAAATCCCTTTTGTAGATAGCGAAAGTCTGTTGGTATTCTCTGATTCGCAGGTACAATTACTGTTCAAAATTCTACAATATTTATCAGGAAATCAGAACCCAATTTTAGTGGAACAAATTCTGTATAATCTGTATCATATAAAACATCATGACGGTTATGGAGCATGGTTTGTACAGCATCAAAATCTTACACTAGATAAACAGTTTGAGGCATTGGGCTTTCCTTTTCCCACTCACGCAGAAACCAGTTATACAGAATTGATTGAAAAACTGATTTTGGATTTAGGTCTACAAAACAATCTTTACCTTATGCAATTTCTTGAAAATGCATTCCAAGAAAAAAAATATGGAAGGCTCAATCTAGCGGATTTTGTAAAAACGGGTCTAAAAATGGAAGAAAAATGGAAAATAGATCTCGAAAATAAAGGAAATGCCATTGTTTTACAAACAATACACAAGTCCAAAGGACTAGAATACCCTGTGGTTATTATTCCATTTATGAATTCTTGGACGGCTTCTACTGCAAAAAATAAGCATTGGTATCCTTCAAATATTCATGAAGAAATTCCAGAAATTTATACAAATTATTCAAAGAAAATTCTGGAGACTTTTCCTAAAGAAATGATCAAAGAATTTGCTCAAGTGTCTGCCCAACAGAAAGCCGAAGATTTTTCGGATTCCACGAACCTCTTTTATGTGGCATGTACACGAGCTAAAACAGAATTGTATTTATTAAATTTTTATACCAACAGAACCCAAGAAACAGATTTGCCACAAAGATTGTTAAACCATTTTCCGTTTAGTGAAATAGAAAATCCTGTGGTAATATTTGGAGAAAAACATCATAAGAAAGTGCCAGAAAAGAAAGCAAATGAAGGAGAAACAAAAGAAATAAATTCCGCATTAAATGCTTCTTGGAGTGAGCAAATTCTCATAGCAGAGAAAATAGGGGAAATGCCCGATCATTTCACAAGGTTTGATGCACAAGAAACAGGAAATGCACTCCATGATATTTTGGCGAGTATAGAGCATAGGAATGAAGTAGATCATGCTCTAAGAAATTATTTTGCTCACCGATGGGTGCCCGAAAATATTCAGGAAGAATGGTATGCAAAAATCAAAAAATTACTAGAATTGCCAGAGATGGATGCCTTTTTTGATCCCAAAAATATCGTTTATAATGAAAGGGATTGGTTAGATTCACAAGGAGCTTTGTTTAGACCAGATAGACTGGTAAAACGCCCAAATGGGGACTATCTATTATTGGATTATAAAACAGGAAAGCCAAAAGTGGAGCATGAGCATCAGGTAGAAAAATATCGAGCTATTCTAGAGAAATCAGGGCTTAGAATAACTAAATCTTGTTTAATTTATATAGAAAAATTAGTGATTAAAACTGTAGGTTAATGGATAATTTTATAAAAAATGTAGCACAATATATTGCCAAGAAAGAACTTCAAATGGAGGAGGTTATTTTGGTAGTTCCTGGAAAAAGAATCGGTGTTTTTCTAAAAAAAGAATTTGCCAAAATTTTACCTTTACCTAGTGCTTTACCAAAAATTGTAAGTATTCAAGATTGGTTAGCCGAAAAATCGGATCAAACGGTGGTGCATCCTTTAAGATTACAAGCTTTACTTTTTGAGTCTTATAAGGAAATAAAAATAGAAGAAAAAGAACATTTTGGTAGTTTTATAAAATGGGCAAATACGCTTTTGGCAGATTTTAATGAAATGGAAAAGAGCATGGCAGATGTATCTGCCTTGTTGAATCATTTACAAGATTTTTCGGAGATTGATGCCTGGAGTGAGCAGTTGGGTATAGAGGCTTTTCATAAAAATAGTTTGTTAAAGCAAAAACATGAAGAGTTTTGGAAAATTGCTCACCAACTTCATCATATTTTTCATCAAAAACTAGAAAAAAGAGCTTGGACTTACTCTGGGAAACAGCTGAGGACTATTGCCGAAAGTATTCGTGAAAAGGCTCAAGAAAATACGCCTATTTATTTTATAGGATTTAATGCGCTGAGCAAGGCGGAAGAACAAATTTTTGATTTTTACATTCGTCATAAAAAGGCACAAATTCTGTGGGATATAGATCATGATATGCTCCAAGATATACACCAAGAAACAGGAATGTTTATAAGAAAGTATTGGGAGCAATGGCGAGAGTTTATCCCAAAAGATTTTCCTTGGAAAAAAAGTTATTTCAGAGCGGGAAAACAACAGATGAAAGTCATTCCTGCCAATGGGATATATCAGCAAATGGAAGTGTGTAGCCACCAGTTAAATAAATGGAAAGAAGCGGGCGAAATACAGCACAAAACGGCTCATGTTCTTTGTGACGAAAAAGCTCTTTTTCCTTTTTTGTCAAGACTTCCTGATGGGATTTCTTCGGTAAATATTACAATGGGATTTCCACTTTCTGCCAGTCCCACCATGCAGTTTATAAAATCAATATTGGCATTGGTTAAAACCAAGAAAGGTAGTTATTATCTTCCCACTATAGAGACTTTGTTTTCTCATCCTTTTTTTAGTCATTTTGATACAAAACAGATTTTCTTGGAGGTAAAAAAACAAAATAGATGGTGGTCTGGTGCAGCCTTTTGGAATGATTTATTAGAAAAAAATCAACTGAATGTTTTGCAATTATTCTTTCAAAGAATAGAAAGTAATGAGGATTTACTCAAACTGGGGTTTCAAGCAATAGAATTAGTGAAGAAAAACCCTCAAATCAAAACATTGGAAAAAGAATTTTTATATGAATTCTTTTTGATTTGGGATCAAATGGCAGTAATTGTTGAGGAGTTTTCGAGTTTAATCAATGATTTTAATACTTTTCAGTTATTGGTAGAAAAAGTCGTTTCTCAACAACAGATAGATTTTGTGGGTGATCCTATTGGGGGACTCCAGATAATGGGAATGCTAGAAACGAGATTATTAGACTATGATCGAATCGTATTTAGCAATATCAATGAAGGAGTGATGCCCAAAGGGAAAAGTCAGGACAGTTTTATTCCTTATGAGCTGAAAAAACATTATGGACTTACTACGCATATTGAAAACGATGCCGTTTATGCTTATCATTTTTTCCGTTTGCTTCAGCGTGTAAAAGAAGTGGTTTTTGTGTACAATTCTAATGTAGATACCACAGGAGGAAGTCAGGTGAGCAGGTTTGTAATGCAGCTGATACAAGAGTGGAAGCATCACCCTCACTTATCCGCAGAAATACAAGAACATCATTTTAGTTTTAAGAAATTCCCAAAGACTTTAGAGGTGGAATATGCCCGTGATCAATTTTCTCAGGAACAATTGATTTCTTGGGCAAAAAAAGGAATTTCAGCTTCTTGGATTAATAGTTATTTTTATAGTTCTTTAGCTTTTTACAGAAACTATGTTTTGGGTATTCGTGATGAGGAAGAAAATGAAAATATCGCCATAAACGAACTCGGAACAGTGATTCATAATAGCCTTGAGCGTTTGTATAATCAAAATATAGGGGTGCCTCTTTCAGAGGAAATTCTTAAGTCTTACCTTAAACAAAGTAGCACTTTCCTTCGTGAAGAATTTGAAAAATTGGGAAATGGAGTCTATTTAGATCAGGCACAAAATAGACTGCAGATTCAAGTAGCAAAACGCTTTGTTGATCGGGTAATTTATACAGATTTAGAGGTCGTCCAGCAAGGAAATGAACTTCTAATTATTGCCAATGAAATGAAATTGGAAATAGAAAAGAAGTTTGAGAAAATACCATTTCCTGTGAAGCTAAAAGGGTATATAGATCGAGTGGATCAACTTAATGGGGAAGTTCGTTTATTGGATTATAAAACAGGGAAAGTAGAACAACTCACTACAAAAAAAATATTTGAAACTTTCTGGGGGAATCCCAAAAAACATGCAAAAACGCTCCAAGTACTGTTTTATTTAGTGCTTTATGGAAGTCAGAATAGTAATAATTCTCAAGTATCTGTAGGGATTTGGTTTATCCGATCCATGGAGAAACAGCCTTTGTCTTCATCATTGCCTTATGCTACATCTTTAGAACGGATGGAGGAATTACTGGGGAATATTTTGTATGAAATCTTTTTTTCAGAAGAACATTTTCAAGATTTAGGTGAATGATTTACGATAGGTAGTATATAAAAATAAATACATCAGTATATAAAATTAAATACATCAGATGTAATAGGAATCAAAACCATATCTTTGTTGAAATTACCTATGGTAAGTAGTTTAATGCTAATTGGTAAAATAACTCTATAGATGGTATGGTAGGTTTGGAAAACATTCTCTAACTAATTCATTTTCATCAATAGAGGTTCTAAAATAGCTGAGAGATGATAAAGAAATTAGAATGGGATTCCGAATTTTTTAGATATAAAGTTGGGTTTATAAGAGCTGAGACTTCATGTATGTTTGAAATAAACGAAGCTTTGAATACGATTCTTGATGAAAATTACAAATTATGTTATCTTGCAAGTTCAGAGGAAATGGATTTTTCCCAATTTGATCATAAAGATTTGGAAATAAAATTTGTTGATCGTAAGGTAACTTATTTAAAAACGGTAGATTCTTTAAAAACGATTAATCCAGCTGTTACGAGTATTGAACAATTTGGTCCTAATGATAGAATTTTGAATATCGCTATCCAAAGTGGTGAATATTCTAGGTTTAATGTTGACAAGAATATTGAGGAAGGAAAATTTGAAGAATTGTATCAGTTGTGGATTCAAAATTCCATCAATAGAGAATTAGCTTTTGATGTACTAGGTTTTCAAGCTCAAGGAGGTTTAGCAGGATTTGTAACCTTAAAGGAAACTAAAGGACGTGCAGATATTGGCTTAATAGCAGTAGATGGGTTATATAGAGGTCAAGGTATTGGTAAATCTTTAATGAGTTCTGCTGAAAAGTGGGTGGATAATTTAGGATTTAAAGAACTTCAAGTGGTTACTCAAGGTGAAAATATTCCTGCTTGTAAATTCTATGAAAGTTGTGGTTACCAGTTAGAGCAAACCCAATATTATTATCATGTCTGGAATAAAAATATAAAATAGTCTCAGGCACCTGATTGAGAAATGTTTAGGTTTGCCTAAATCTTATTATAGATTTAATACATACAACAAAGAATTTAAAGAAACGACAAGCGTTTCTTTAAATTCTTTGTTGTATATCAGTACCTTTATAAGATATTTAGTAAGGTATTTGTCATTAGCGGCTAGAATTGATTACTGAGAAATCACATACCATTGATTATCACTAAATACTATAGAAATCAGTTTGAAAGGAGCATTAAGAATTTGCATGGCACTCCCGTCTATCGTTGCAGTACTAGAAATACTTACTAGGTTCGTGCTAAGATCAATTTTTTTGATAATAAATTTTTTTCCCGAGGGAGGATTTGCGGGTAAGGTAACCGTAAGTGCTCCGTTCATGGCATCAGCCAAAATGATTTCATCTTCTATCGTAACGGTATAATTGGAATGAATGACTCTTTCTATGGCGAATGATGAATTTGCTCGACCTTTATAAACTTTTCCAGCATTGTTGATGACCATTACATCGCCATTTCCTGCTAAGTTTTCAACCATTATACTATCGTTCTTTGCCTCAATATGTAAATATTTTTCGGGCTTTACGATTCCTATTCCCACTTTTCCTCTATGGTTGATAACCATATTGGTTTGAGGTCGGTTTTCTCCTGCAGGAGTGGTTCTAAATTCTAGTCTTCCTGGAGTACTAGTGGGTGTTACAATTGAGTCTGCCAACGATCTAATCTCGGCGATGGGCGGAATTTTGTCTAAAGCATCCACAGATGGAGGGCTTAGAACATTGGAGGCTAAACGAAATCTTAAACCACCTGCACTGATGTTTTCTTCGGTAACATTGCTAGTAGAGTTTTCTTTAAAACGAATCATATCAATATCTAAATCATTCTCTAGTTGATTGTTGAAACGTACAAAAAGTATATCTTCTGTTTTTGTATGTGCTTCTATTCTTCCTTGTGGGTTTTCTGTTCCTATTCCTAGATGGCCCTTATCGGAAATAAATAAATTACTGTCTGCATTTCTTGTTGTACTGCCATCTGATAAATGATTTAATGAGGTGGTTTCATTACTAGAATTTTGTGTCCAGATGGGATTATGGTCTTCACCTGTTAATAAAAGATTCCATTTGCTACCATTCCAATAATAATATCCAGGTTGTAGAGAATGTGTACCATTTACTGTATTTGTATTAAATATTAAAAGTGAGGTGGCTGGGTTACTTATCGTGGTTATATCATTACTTCCATTTAAAGAAATTCTTGGAATGAGAAGTCCCTTATTATTAGAAGATGCTTCTAAAATTGCAGAGGAATGTGGAATCGTCGTTCCTATCCCGATTTGCCCGAATGTTGTAGAGGTTATCATTATGCACAGTGTGGATAGTAATAGTTTTTTCATAAGACATATAAATTTTAAATTTTCTTTAAAGTTAATATGCTCTCTAGAGGAAATTAGAATGAAATACGTTTAGTTATATAAAATTGATGTTCAGTCATCTATATTCTTCTTTGAATCAAATATAAAAACAAAACTATATTAATGTTCTTGTTTAATATAACTTTTATTAGTTGTTTTAACGAATTTTTGTTATTTATTACAGTGTTGTAAATCAATATTTTAATTTAAATAACAAAAAAACCACCTAATCTTTCGATAGGTGGTTTAAAATATTTTAGAAGTATTTTTCTAATTGAAATTTATTTAGAAGTTGTAACGAACCCCAAAATTCCAAGTTCTTCCATAACCCCATTTAACTTGGTTAGAAACATCTACCCCATTCCATTGACCTTCTGAGTCTGTTTCAATATGGTTGTTGGTTCTAATGTTCTCAATGTATAGTTTATCGAATACATTATTTACATTCAAGTTAACATCAATTGAATTTCCATTCTTTAGCTCAACGTTATAACGAACACCTAAATCAACTGTGCTATAGCTTGGAAGCTTAATTGCTCCTTTGTGGTCTTCATTAATAAATGCCTCAACTCTTGTTGTATTACCATACATATCTGCATAATAGTTGTAGTTAGCATTCATTGATAGTTCTTTTGTTACCTCATAATTTAGACCAATACCAGCAGTAGTTTGTGCTACATTTCCTACTTTTACACCATCCAAGTAAACGATTTGTGTTGTATCTCCGTATTTTTCAGCATTTGCAGGATCGTCAGAAACTGTTCTTGCTACTCCATTACTACCATATCTCCAATCACCTAAAGAAAGGTATGCCGAAACACTAAGTTTGTCAGTAAGTTGCGACATCAATTCAAGTTCAGCACCATAGTGTGTTTGAGAGATTGGTCCAACAGTTGAGAATTGATCATCAACACCATCTTTGTCATTATCAATACCTCCACCATTCATCACACGGTTGTCCCATTGTGTATAATAAACATTGGCATTTACCTGAACATCACCTACGTGCTTATATCCTGCTTCAATACCTGTGATTTCTTGATTTTGATCAACAGTAAGTGGGTTCGTAACGTTTGAATAATTATTGTTTACAAACAAGTCATCATGGAAAGGCTGACGAGAGTAGTATCCGAAGTTTGTATATACTTTGTCTTGATCAGTCACATTATAAGCTCCTCCTAATTTTAGGTTGTATCCTAAGTTTGTGATTTTTTCTGAATCACCCAATCCTTGATCTAATACGTCTTTTGTAGTACCCCAGAAACCATGTCTTTGGTGAGATTGGTTTGAGATTGCTCCTTGTAAGAATAAAGAATAGTTGTCTTTCGCATATTCTAATTGTCCAAAAGCTCCAAAATAGTTGATATCTTCTGAGAAATTTCTGTCCATTCTATCTTTTCTAGCTATATCGCTAAAAAATGGAATTGACCCCCATGGGTTAAATCCTTGTGTATTCTTTACAGCATATTCTCCAATGCTTCTGTTTTCTTGAGAAATAGAATCTACACCGAAGAAATCTGTAGCTACACGATAGTGTTGTCCGTTATAGAAACGTCCATCTGCTCCAATATTCAATTCTAAATTGTCATTCAATTCAATATTCATATTGGCAAGAACACCATACCAGTTGTGAGCATTTACTGATGCCTTTGTGTATCCTTTTCCTGCATCAACTGCACCATCATAGTCATAAAGACCTTGAGAGTTTCTGTCAATTCCACTTCCAAAAGCGAAACCACCACGACCGAGTGAACCATAACCTGTTACAGAAAGTTCTTTTTTGTCGTCAATTGTCCAGTCCCAACTTAAGTTTACGATTGGTTTATGGTAGAAATTTCTACCACCAGCATATAATTCTCCTTTGTAATATCCGTAGTTATTGCTCCATCTTCTATTTTCTTGTAATTGATCGCTAAGGCTTTGTGCTCCTAATTTATCTGCATCATAAAATTTAGTGATCGTTTGATGTCTTGAAGTTCCGTGCCATTGTGGTGCTCCAGTAACTAAAAAGTTGAATACGTGCTCTTCAGAAGGCTTGTATCCCAAAGATAAGAAGTACGTTTGACCTTGTCCTACAGTTCCATCAATGTATCCATCTCCTTGCCAATGACCTAACATAGCCGATACAGCCAACCCGTTATCCATCAATCCTGTAGAATAATACGCATTGGTTTTCATATAGTTATTGTTTGCAGCCATTCCACCGATAAATCCACCTTCTTTAGTGTCAACAGTCTTGGTTACAATGTTTACCGTTCCTCCTACTGAAGAGATGGCAAGTTTAGAAGATCCCAATCCTCTTTGAACTTGGATTGCGTTTGCAATATCCATTACTCCACTCCAGTTAGACCAATACATTTTTCCGTCTTCCATTCCGTTAATCGGTTGTCCGTTTAATAGGAATGCAGTGTTTGTTTGGTCAAAACCTCTAAGGAAAACTTGACCATCACCATATCCACCACCTTTTACATTTTGTACAGAAGGTGTTGATTTAATAAGCTCTGGTAAATCGTTGTTTGCAGCTTTCGCTTTAATTATTTCAGGAGTAATTGTAGAAACAGCTATAGGTGTTTTTCTATCCTCTGCCAAGTCAATAATTCCTTTACCAACAAGTACTACTTCTCCAAGTTTTCCGTCTGCAGACATCTTCACAGTTCCCATATTTGCTTTTCCATTAGATAAAGCAAAGGAAACAGTTTTGTCTTGATATCCTACATAAGACAATACGAGTGTACCATTGTTGTTTGATACGTTTAATTTAAACTTACCGAAGGCATCTGTTGCTACTCCGTTTGAAGTTCCTTTTTCTACTACGTTTGCTCCAATCAGTGTCTCCCCTGATGAGGCATCAACTAGCTTACCTGTTACAATTCCTTGTGCCATGGCTTCAAATGACAAAAAGACTAACATGATAAGAAAACTAAATACTGTTTTTTTCATCTTGAGTTGTTTTTTCAATTTAGTGATGGGCAAATCTATGGCGACTTGGGGAATTTTGCAAACCCTTTTCTTTACTTATTTATTAACTTTTTTTAGGGATTTTTGTTGAATTTTTAACTTTTGATAGAGCTTGAAATAAGTGTCTGAAAAACAATTAGTTATTTTTATTAAAATTATAGTGTTCTTTTTTATTAGTTAACAATAACTTAACACAGTTTTTTAAAGTTCTATTACGGTGATATTTGTCTCTTTTGGAGAGCTATTGGTATTCGTAAAATGTATATAAAGTTATTTTTTATTCCATTTCAAACTGGAACGATGAGGGTGCAATTAAAAGAACAATTTCTCCTTTTAGCTTTTGGGTAGCCAATATTTCAGCGAGCTCTTCAGCGGTTCCTCTAAGGCATTCTTCATATAATTTTGAGATTTCTCTACAGATGGCAATTTGTCTATCGGGACCGATAAATTCTACAATTTGCTTGACAGTTTTGGCAATTTTATGCGGAGACTCATATAGAACAATGGTTCGTTTTTCTTCTTGGTAAGATAGGAGTTTACTTTGTCTTCCTTTTTTGGGCGGCAAAAATCCTTCAAATACAAATTTTTCGCAAGGAAAACCACTTTTTACTAGTGCTGGAACAAAAGCTGTTGCACCGGGAAGGCATTCTGTTTCAATATAATTTTGAACACAAGCACGTGAGAGTAAAAATCCAGGATCTGAAATGGCAGGTGTTCCTGCATCAGAAACTAGAGCGAGTGTTCTTCCTTGTTTTAGCTTTGCAAGAATGCTATCCACCAGTTTATGTTCATTGTGCAGATGAAAGGAGAGTAGGTTGTTCTCTATTTCAAAATGATTCAATAGTTTTCGGGTCGTTCGGGTGTCTTCTGCATATATTTCATCTGCTTTTTTTAAGACCTTTATGGCTCTAAAAGTCATGTCTTCTAAGTTTCCTATGGGTGTAGGTACAAAATATAGTTTTCCGTAATGATCCATGATTTATTGATTTTCGTTGACACAAAAAAAGCTATCCAAATTTATGGATAGCTTTTGAATTTATGATCGCTTTTTTGAAGCTTTTCCTTATACGTTCACCTTTGGTGCTCCAGAAAGGATTTCTTCATTTGCATATTCTTTGAATTGGTCAAAGTTGCTCAAGAATTTTTCAGCTAATTCATTAGCTTTTTCATCATAAGCATTTTTGTCGGACCAAGTATTCTTTGGAGAAAGAATTTCGTCTGGTACATTAGGACAAGTTGCTGGCATATTCAATCCAAAAACTTGGTGCTGTACGTAGTCCACTTTATCTAAGTCTCCTTCTAGAGCTGCGGTAATCATAGAACGTGTGTAACCTAGTTTCATACGAGATCCTACACCGTACTCACCACCAGTCCATCCTGTGTTAACAAGCCATACATTTACGTCGTTCTCTTCCATTTTCTTTCCTAGCATTTCTGCGTAAAAAGTTGGGTGAAGTGGCATAAATGGAGCTCCAAAACATGCTGAGAAAGTAGTTTGTGGTTCTGTGATTCCTGCTTCCGTTCCTGCTACTTTGGCTGTGTATCCAGAGATAAAATGGAACATAGCTTGAGCAGAACTCAATTTTGAAATTGGAGGCAATACACCAAAAGCATCACAAGTTAAGAAGAAAATATTCTTAGGTTTTGGACCAGCAGATGGTGTTTGAATATTGTTGATATGGTAAATTGGGTAACTTACACGTGTGTTTTCTGTTTTGTCAGAGCGTGTAAAATCCACTTGGTTAGTACCTTCAGTATATACAATGTTTTCAAGAAGAGCACCTTCTTTAATTGCATTGAAAATATCGGGTTCTTTTTCGGCAGTTAAGTCAATTGTCTTGGCATAACATCCACCTTCAAAGTTGAAAACTGAGTCAGCAGCCCATCCGTGTTCATCATCTCCAATAAGGTTTCTTTTTGGATCCGCTGAAAGAGTGGTTTTTCCAGTTCCTGAAAGCCCGAAGAATACAGCGGTATCTCCATCTTTTCCTACATTGGCAGAGCAGTGCATTGCCAATACGTCTTTTTGGTAAGGTAGAATAAAGTTAAGAGCAGAGAAAATTCCTTTTTTGATTTCTCCAGTATAACCTGTTCCACCTACAAGGATCATTTTTTTGCTAAAGCTAAGAACAGCGAAGTTCTCTTGTCTTGTTCCATCTTCTGATGGATTTGCAAAGAAACCTGGAGCGTTGATTACCTTCCATTCTGTGTCGAAGTTTTCAATTTCGTTCCCTTCAGGACGGATAAACATGTTATAAACAAACATATTCGACCACGGATACTCGTTAATTACCGTTACAGGTAGTTTGTAGTTCTCGTCTGCACAAGCAAATGCATGACGCGCATAAATTTCTTTTCCGCTTAAATATTCCATCATTTTGTGATACAGCTTGTCGAAATTAGCTGCTTCGAATGGGATATTAATGTCTCCCCACCAAACTGCATCTTTTGTGATATCATCTTTTACAATGAATCGGTCTTGAGGCGATCTTCCGGTGAATTTTCCTGTGTCAATTGCCAATGCTCCTGAGTCTGCAATGGTTCCTTGTCCTTTTTCTACCGTTCTGGCTGTTAATTCTTTTGGATCTAGATTCCAATAAACAGTAGCGTCTTTGATTCCTAATTCCGAGATCTGGAATTTAGAAGATCGTTTTCCTGTTTCAGTCATTACTTTTTCTTTTATTTTTAATAAGAAAGTTCTGCAAAGGTATAAATCTTTGATTAATTATAAGTTTTTCAAGGTTTTAAAATTTCCTTTGCTTTTCTAACTATTTGTTTTTTAGGTTAATAATTACGTCTATCCAAACCCAAATAAGAAGTATTCCTCCTAATGGGGTTAAAGGCCATAGATTACTCACAAAATCAATGTGATGCAAAGATTTTGTGGCTAATAAATATATGGATCCTGAAAACAAAAGCATTCCAATCCATTGAATTGTAAGTACTCTTTTGAGATGTTTTAGAGGCCAATGTTTATTAATCAGCAGCAAAAGTACCAAGCTTATATTTCCATAAAGATGATATTTGTTACCGGTCATAAAACTAGCTAAAGCATCTTGAGAAAGGGATTTTTCTAAGGCATGAGCAGAGAGCGCACCTATAGAAATGACAATAGCCCAAGAAAGGGCTATTAATTTAAGTTGTTTTTGTTCGTTTACCATCAATTTGTTAAGATGTGGCTAATTGTTTCAGTGCTGGTAGATCATTTGTAGAATCTTCAAGTCTTTCAGACAAAATCTCCATAAAACGATTCATCAAATCTTGATTTTTTTGTTTCTTCACCAAAAGAAGAATTTTTTTAGATTGATCAAAATTCAAACATTTTTTTACGGTTACTGTTCGAAAATAAGAGACAAAATCATCACTTGTTACATTGCTTTCCAAAGCGGTGTAAAGATTATTGTACTGTGTAGTTGTCAAAACATTACATGCCAAAGCACTTGAAACACTGAAAAGGGTGAAAAATAAAATACTTAAAAACTTTGTTTTCATAATTTTAGACAATTAAAATGATTAATGAAGTATAACAAAGGTACATTTTTTTTTGAGAATGGTGGTTCATCTACTTTTATATCTAACTCACTTTTGGGAGCTTTAGGTTTTAATTTCACGAAAACCAAATTTTTTCTGAAAGATTTAATTTCAAAGGCATACGAAGCAGATTTATCAAATTTTGCATTCCTCTAAACTTTCTGTAACTTACAATCCGAATTATAACCTTAATTGACCAATGGCATTTAATAAATATCAGCATGTAGATCCATTAGAAATACGACCAAGATTTCGAGTATTGGCACAAGCAGATGATCAAGATCTCATGAAGCAAGTATGGAAAAAAGCACAAGAAGAACCGAGTGTTTACCCTGTGAAAACGTATGGAACCCACCTAGATATTTATATGAAGAAGGAGGAACAATCTTTTTTTTCGCCTGTTTTGCATCTCAATTTTGATCAAACGATGGGTGATAGTGAAGATGATACCATGGTAAGATGCCTCATCGGTCCAAAACAAAGCAATTGGGTGATTTTTGTTTTTATTTATGGTTTTCTTTCTGTTGTAGGTACATTTGCAGGGATTTACGGATTGGTGCAATATTATCAGTTTGATAATCATACACCTTGGTTATGGACATTCCCGATATCTGCAATTATTATAGCAACTATTTATACAATGGTAAAGATGGGGCAAAGAGCAAAACAAGATCAAACAATTCATTTAGTGCGTTTTTTGTATTATAGCTTAGAAGGTTTTGAGTACG
This sequence comes from Flavobacteriales bacterium, assembly GCA_025210805.1. NCBI lineage: Bacteria > Pseudomonadati > Bacteroidota > Flavobacteriia > Flavobacteriales > Flavobacteriales bacterium. Next base: position 218,148 of record JAOAQX010000006.1, on the reverse strand, counting down.
AAAGAAGAATGGAATAGTACTTGATATGCTTCTTTTAAATCTAGGCATTCAGCATGGCCGAACAGATCTATTTGATTTAGATTATGTGAAATAATGTGAAACACTGTTTCAAAGCCAAAATAATCATTTAGCTTTGATAGTCAAACCCGTTTGGTAACTCAACACTATGCAAATAAACAAACTCAAAAAATATACTGGAATTGTCTTAGTAGGAATACTTCTTATGAGCTTTAGCCAAGGAGATTCAAATGAAGAAAAGCCCAACAGAAGAAAACAAGGAATTGTGCAGTCGATGGTTTTTTCGGCATTAGATGCACGTCATTACCATGCTCCCAAAATTAATGATGAGTATGCCGCTACGGCATTTGATGAATACATTAAATCTTTAGACTATGGAAAGCAGTTTCTCCTTTCTACGGATATTGAAAAACTATCGGTTCACAAAACACGTTTAGATGATTATATTCAAAATGCAGAGTTAGACTTGTATTTAGAATCACAAGAAATCTTAAAAGAAAGGATTCAAGAGGCAAAAACGTATTATCAAGAAATTCTAGCAAAACCTTTTGATTATGAAATTAAAGAGGAAATAGATAGCGATGCCGAAAATAGAATGTGGTGTGATACAAAAGATGATCTTAAAGAAGTCTGGAGAAGAAACCTAAAGCTTTCTACTTTATCGAGAATTTACTCAAGAGAAAAAACACAAGAAGGAATCAAAGAAGGTGAGAAAAAAACTTCTTGGAAAGAACTGGAAAAAGCATCAAGAGAGGCAACTCTTAAAAGTATTGAATCTTGGTTTGATAGAATGGGAAAATTAAAAGATGAAGATCGTTTTGAGCAATATATTAATAGCCTTTTGCACGTAATAGATCCTCATACCACTTATTTGGCTCCAAAATCAAATGAAGATTTTAATATTTCTATGTCAGGAAAATTAGAAGGAATAGGAGCAAGACTCAGTCAAGCAGAAGGAGAAATTAAAGTAGCCGAAATAATTCCGGGTTCGCCTTGTCATTTACAAGGAGAGCTAGAGGTGGAAGATATTATACTAAAAGCGGCTGAAAAAGAAAAAGAGCCAACAGATCTTGAAGACATGTTATTGAGTGATGCCATTCGTTATATCCGTGGAGATAAAGGGACTCCGGTAACACTTACGGTAAGAAAAATAGATGGAAGTCTTCAAGATATCACCATCGTGAGAGATGTAATAGTGAATAAAGAGACGTATGCAAAATCTGCCTTAATAGGTGACGAAAAAGAAGTAGGATATATAAAACTACCTAAATTCTATGTCGATTTTAGCGACAGAAAAGGGAGAAGATGTTCTACGGATATGAAAAAGGAACTTCAAAAATTACAGGCAGAAGGTGTCGATAAAGTAATTATTGATCTTAGAAACAACACAGGAGGTTCTCTTTCTGATGTGGTAGATATTGCAGGGTATTTTATTAGTGATGGACCTATCGTACAAGTGAAAAGTTATGATGGAAATAAAAAAGTATGGAATGACCGTGATAAAAAAATGGTTTTTGATGGAAAGCTTATTGTTCTAATTAATAATTTTTCAGCTTCGGCATCAGAAATTTTAGCTGGAGCTTTAAAGGATTATGACCGAGCTATTATTATGGGATCTAATCAATCTTTTGGAAAAGGTACCGTTCAAAATGTTATGAGTTTTGATCGTCAGTTTGGAAATCGTTTCAAAAATTTAGGACAATTAGGATCTTTGAAAATAACTACCCACAAATTCTATAGAATCAATGGGGAATCTACTCAAAGACGAGGAGTGAAAAGTGATATAGTATTGCCAGATAACTATCGATACATCAATATCGGTGAAAATGACCGTGAATTTGCCTTGGCTTGGGACAAAATGGAAATGGCAAAGCATGATTTTTATAGAAACAAATTGAACGAGAAGAAAGCTAAAAAATACTATGATGAATTTTTAGCAAAAGACAGTGTTTTTCAATTTATAGATCAGCAAGCAAAAGAACTCAAAGCTGATAGAGATGACTCTATGGTTCCCCTTCACTATAAAACCTATAAGCAGGAAAGAAAACAAGAGGAAGAAGACTCAAAAGGATTAGATGAGTTGATGGAAAACAATAGAAAAGACTTGGTTATTAATAATTTATCGGTAGATCTTCCTGAAATTCAAAAAGATAGTTTGTATATAAACATCAACAAAAAGTGGATAGAATCATTAGAGAATGATATTTATCTCCAAGAAGCAGTGAAGGTGATGGAATTTTAATACAGAATCGTATTCAAAATAATCTTTTAAAAAATCCTCCATTGATATGATGTCATTGGAGGATTTTTTTTAGTCTATGTCGATTTCCTAATCTATTATCAATAAATTTTTCTTCTTTAGAATTTCTTTTAATTTTTGGGGATTTCTTTTGGGATTAAAGACACTAGGATTCTCCATCATAAGACTAAGAATAGCATATTGTTCTGTGTTTAGAGAATCTAATTCGGTCTTAAAATAAAAAAGCGATGCTTGATGTATTCCACGTGTATTGTATAAAAAATCATACCTTGATGCTAAATAGTTGAGACAGGCTCTTTGAGATATTTCTTCCTCTATTTTCAAAGCAAGTACATAGCTGTTTCCTGTAATTTTATTGTTTTGCAGGGTCAAATTCCAACTATATCGGGCTATATCTAAACAAGGGCAATTGTAATTGTTTTTGTTCTTTAGTAATTTATCTGAAAGAACTCCCATAGTTGATGTGAACGGATAAATTTGTTTGAAAGTTGAAACAAATTTATCGGGAAGCTCTTTCGAGTTTTTGATATTGACTTTTAGTGTCTTCAATTCAGTTTTGTTAAAACTATTATTGAAGTCACTTTTTAAATAAAAGAAACTAAGAACTCCCACAAGAAGAAAACATAATACGGAATACAACAATATTTTAAATATTTTTCTCATTTGATAGGTTGTCGATTTAAATGTATAATTCTTCTACCAAGATTTTGATAAACCTTCAATGCTAGTTTGTCACTAACTCTAATTTAGAGTGATAAAATTACATTATTAACCTTGAATTTCTAGATTTTATTTTATGCTTATCCGCATGTTTTCCCCTAATAGTTCCGAAATGAGCAGATGTCTTTTTGGTCAGTATAATATTTGTGCCCTTTTCTTTGTTTCGGTCTTTCTTTTCATCTTTTTAGCTCCTTTTCAAAAAAATGATTAATTTTCAGAACTAATACCACTTACGGTGTTAATTTACCCACCGTATAATGCCGACACATTACAAAACTTAGTTATGGATGAGATGAAGTAAGTGATTTTAGTAAGTAATCGGTATAAGAGAAAGAATATAAATGACACAACCGTATAAAAAGATTGGGATTGGGGTAACTTTTTCTCCAAATTTGGCAGCTAATATTGCCGAAGCAACACGACTAGCACTAAAAACCAATACTGCACTCATTTTGATTCACGTGGGGGGGCAAACTCCCGAAAAAGATGAAAAATTCGCTTCTTTTATGAACGAATTTGTGGCTCAAGGAGGTCGCTACGAACTGGTGTATCAGAAGGGAGATCCTGTGGAAGTAATTCTTTCGGCTATCAAAAATCACCAAATAGATTTGTTAATCTTAGGTGCATTAAAGAAGGAAAACCTGATCAAGTACTATGTCGGTTCTATCGCTAGAAAAATTACCAGAAAAGCCCCTTGTTCAGTGCTTTTATTAATCAATCCATCTGTAGATCGTGTTCCATGCAATCATATTGTCGTAAACGGAATAGAAAACCAGATGACGAAGGAAACGATTGAACATGCATTCTATTTTGGAAAAACATTAACCTCTAAAAAGTTAACGATTGTTGAAGAAATAGGACGAGATGAAATAGGGGTAAAAATAGATGACGATAGAAGTTTGAAAATAGCCAATATGCTCAAGGAAAAAAGAGCAAGCATTGAGAATGAAAGAGTGGAGGATATCATACATCAAATTCCCGAAGAAATGCAAAAGGATATCCAAGTAATAAAACAACCTATCTTTGGAAAAAGAGGTTATTCTATTAGTCATTATTCTGAAATTGCTAGAGCTGATCTACTGGTGACCAATTCTCCAAGAAAAACCAATTTTTGGCAAAGACTATTTCCTAATGACATAGAATATATTTTAGGTGAAATCCCAACAGATATCTTAATTGTACGATAAAGCAGAAATGAGCAAAAATATAAACAGTTTCTTAAAAGATCTTCCTAAGAATATATTCTCAGGATTTGTAGTTAGTCTTATCGCGTTGCCACTTGGTTTGGGTCTTGCTATGGCAAGTGAAGCGCCTCCAATTGCTGGGGTAATTACAGCAATTATTGGAGGGATTTTGGTAGCCATTTTAGGAGGAAGTCATGTGACCATCGCAGGGCCAGGAAATGGACTTGTAGGTGTGCTTCTTCTAGCAATTACCACTTTAGGTTTGGAGGGGAGTTATGCTGCCATTATTGTTTCGGGACTAGTGTTAGTGCTTTTAGGTTTTCTACGGATGGGAACCCTCTCTAATTATTTTCCTTCTTCTGCCATACAAGGAATGCTTTCTGCCATAGGATTAATCATTCTAGGGAAACAATTCCATATTATGCTCGGGAATAAAATCAGTAGATCCTCAAGCATTGATTACTTAGTTGAGATTCCAAATACTCTAATAGGGGTATTTTCTTATCAAGATTCAGGATTGGTGGCTGCGGCTATCGTGGGAGTTTTGAGCTTAGCTATTATGGTTTTCTATCCCAAAATAAGGAATAAATATTTGCAATTAATTCCAGCTCCCATGTGGATTGTACTTCTGTCTATTGGGATGAGTTATTTCTATGAATTGGTCTTAAATCAACCAAATCCTGTACATCCAGATTATATGATTTCGGGAATTCCTGCTTTTGATCAAATTATTACTCAGATTCCTACTCCAGATTTTAGCTTAACCAGTAAGGGTGCTTTCTGGACAAGTGTGGTTTCTCTTACGCTTATTGCCAGTATTGAGTCGCTTTTGAGTATTAAAGCGGTCGATAAATTGGATCCTCAAAAAAGAAGATCTAATGTCAACAAAGATCTTAAAGCACTTGGTTTAGCAACAGTAGGAAGCGGATTTTTGGGAGGATTGAATGTGGTAACGGTTATTGCCCGTAGCTCAGTAAACGTGAATAATGGTGGAACGAACCGTTCTTCAAACTTTTTTCATGCTACATTTTTAGTTGTTTTTATCATTCTTTTTAGTACACAATTAACAAGAATACCACTTCCCGCTTTAATGGCAATTTTAGTTTTCACGGGATACCGATTAGCGTCGCCAAAAGTAATTAAGCAGATTTTTACGATAGGAAAAGAACAGTTGATTATCTTTTTTGTAACTCTTTTTATTACCTTAAAAGTGAGCTTGATTGTAGGGATTTCTGCAGGAGTTTTTACCACAATGATTATTCATTTTGTGATGAATAAAGATTTGATGCTTTTTATGAGAAATATTCTAAAACCAAATGTCTTAATGTTTAAAGAGTCTGGAGGGAATTATTATGTAAGTGTCAAGCATTTTTGCACCTTTATGAATTATACGAAACTCAAAAACAAACTCGATGAAATCCCCGAAGATCAAGATGTGGTGGTAGATTTCACCATGTGTCATTTTGTGGATCATACCGTGATGGAAAATCTTCATAATTACCAAGAATTGTTTGAGAAAAAAGGAGGAAATTTTGATGTCATCGGTTTAGATATGCATAGCTCAGATTCTGAGCATCCATTTGCGCTTAGAAAAATTGGCGATTTTATCACAGGAAGTTTTACAAAACGTCAAAATTCTATTTCAAAAATTGCCGAAGAGCTTGATATTACTTATGACTCAGAGTTTAGTTATGATACTTCTTTCTTGCAGAAATTTCATTTTTTTACCACCAAACCTATAGAGAATATCTACAATACACTTTATAGTAAAGATAAGGCGATAAAATTATTTGATATTACTTTTTCTGAAGGAGAATTTATTGCCAAAGAAGTTGTGAGAACTACCATGCTATACATGAAATGTGAGATAGAAATACCACAATTTTGCTTAGATCGTGAAGGTTTTTTATCCAAAGTATATCCCACTATAGGATTTGAAGATGTGAATTTTAAAAATTACCCTGCTTTTTCAAAAAGGTTTTTTGTTCTTGGAAATAACTGTCAGGAGCTTGAGAATTTTTTTGGAGAAGAGATTGTTCAGTTTTTAGAACAAAATGACCAGTACCATATCGAATCTAATGGAGAAGGGATCCTTGTATTTGGAAAAGAGCGTTTGGCTGGAGCCAAAGAAATTAAACAGATGTTGAGTTTTGGAAAAGAACTCATCCATTTAGTTAACCAAAGACAAGTTGTAGAGGTTTATTAGCTTAAATGATACTAAAATAGAAGCTCGATATAGGTGTTTATAAACCTTTATCGAGCTTTTTTTATATGATACCTTTATGGTGTTGATTACTCGTTGGTATTATTTCACTACAGAAATGTCATCCCATTGAATTCCTGCGGGGTTGAACGCTTCAGATTCGTTTAGTTCAGATTTAATTCTTTGATTTTTAGGAATAGGATTCTGTTGATTCTTTTTGAGTTTGGTAATAACGCATAGTTGCTGAGAATTAATTATTGCAGGGATATTTTTCCTAAACATTCGAAAATTCACTAAATCGAGTTTAAGATCAATTTTTGCCATTTTGGGATACATTTTTTCTTTAATCTCTTGGTAATCCACCTGAAAATCAACAATAATATCTTTTACCCTAACCCCCATAACTAGCAGTACGGGACGAAGTAAAATGGGGATTTTCACATCTACATTTCCGCTAATTCGCTTGAGAGCGAAGGTTTTCGTATTGATCAGACAAGTAATTCTTGCACGTTCCTTTTTGTCATAATATTCCACACTTACATACTCAGATGAATCTTGATAGAGATACTTTTTTTCGGAAAAATAAACCTTATCTTCATCCATATCATCTATCATTTTTAAATAGTTGGAGTTTTTCGGGTCCATCATATTGGCTATAGAATAATAATCCATCATAAAGGATTTTGCATCCATAAAACCTACATCTATCGTTGTACTGTCTTTTTTGTCTTTACGTTTTTCTGCGTATTTTTTCCTTTGTTTTTCCATGAATTTCAAATCATGCACATCTTTTTCTTCCCAAAAAAGAACGAGTGATGCTTGTTGAGCATCTTTAGAGGTATCTTTTTTATTCTTGAAATAATTCTCCAAATAGGCTTCTTCATGAAATAAGGTACGTTTATTTTCTTGAGCTTTTTGTTTAAAATAAGACTCAAAACGATAGGAATTTGAATCTAGATTATTATCATAATTTTCAAACGCTTGTTGTAGGTACCATACCGCTTTCTTTGGCTCTAGAGTAAGTTCGGTGAGGAATTCTGTGGTTTCTGAAAGGTAGATTTTATAATTCTGCTTTTTAAGATCTTGTATTCTTACACGTTTGCTGTTATAGCCAATAAAAGAAATCAATAAACTATCTTTTTCGTTAAGTACTTTAGTTTTAAACTCAAAAATACCTTGCTCATTTGTACTCGTTCCTTCATTTGTTTTCTCGGAAACAACGGAGGCATAAAGTAATGGATCATTACTAATAGAGTCTAATACTTGAGCTCTAATCAGTAGGGTATTTTGGGCTGATAATTCACAAAGTAAAAAGGTGGAAAACAGAGTTAAGACAATTGATTTTAACATACAAATAGTTTTTAGGACTAAAGAATTTCTAGAAGAATAATTTATGTATTCTTTCTTTCGAATTTTATCTAGCTTATTTATCAGCAAGATACTTATTGGTTTCTTTTTTTTTTGTTAAAAGAATGTGAAAAATGACTATAGGAGATTAAATAAAAATATAACAAGAGGTAATCTTATAAATAAAATATTTGACATACGGATAATAAATACCTTAAATATATCAGTGTTATTTATATTGATTTTTTGTAAAGAAATACTTTATAATGAGCTATTTTGAAATAGCTACCTACTCGATAATTGCTTTTTTAGCTCTTTTTGTGTGAAAAAATGTTAATAGAATTAACAATAATTAGGAATATTTAATAAAAAAATATAATTTTAAGGTAACAAAAACCTAAAATACACTTAATATGAAACACCTAGTCACATTAATATGTGTCTGTTTTCTGGTGTCTAGCTCGAGCTATGCCCAGAGATTAATCAAAGGAAATGTAACAGACGCATCGGATGGTAGTCCCATACCTGGGGTAAACATTGTAGAAACAGGGACAACCAATGGAGTAGTTTCTGGTGATGGAGGACAATTTAGCATCACCGTATCAGAAAAAGCCACTACGCTTACCTTTTCATTTATTGGATATCAAAGTCAAACTGTTTCGATAGAAGGGACAAACCAAGTAGCTGTTAGCCTAAAGGAAGGGAATAGTGTCATGAATGAAATCGTGGTAACTGCTTTAGGAATCAAAAAAGAAGAAAAGGCTTTAGGATATTCTGTACAAAGAGTTTCTGGAGATGATGCCTTAGCTAACGGAAACCCGAATCCTATTGCAGGACTCCAAGGGAAAGTTGCAGGAATTCAGGTACAACAATCTAGTGGAACACCAGGAGGTTCTTCAAAAATTACTATTCGTGGTAATGCTACTTTTGGTGATAACCAACCTTTAATTGTTATAGACGGAGTTCCTATTGATAATTCCACAAATAATACTTCATCAGTAAATGTTAATGGAGTAGATCAATCCAACCGTGCTATAGATATCAACCCCGATGATATAGAATCTGTTTCTGTATTAAAAGGAGCTGCCGCAACGGCACTTTATGGTTCTAGAGCAGGTAATGGAGTTATCATTTATACCACAAAGAAAGGGCAATCTTCAGGAGAAGGACGAGTTATTGGAAAATTCTCTACAGATATCACTTTAACAAATCCAGTAAACCTTCATGAAAAACAACAAGTTTATGGACAAACAGCAGAAGGGTCAAGTATGTCTTGGGGTGATAAAGTAGCTGCCGGTGATATTGTAAATGTAGAAGATGATTATTTCCGTACAGGTGTAAGTAAGAACGTTAATTTATCTCTTTCGGGAGGGAATGACAAGTCCAATGTGCGTTTTTCTGTGGGTTATACAAATGCTCAAGGAATTATACCGAACTCTAATTGGGATAGGATTTCTACTCGATTAACTGCTTCTACAAAACTTACAGATCGTTTAAAAGTCTCGGGAACCATGAACCTCATTAACTCAGGAGGAAACAGAGCGCAAAAAGGTTCAAACTTGGCAGGGGTTATGTTATCTCTTTACCGTACGCCTATTAACTATGATCCAAGAAAAGCATACTATGATGATGCAGCTACTAAAGGAACAAATTCAAACTACTTTTCTTTCTATGATAATCCTTATTTCTCTGCAGAGAAAAATACTTATATAGATAATGTATGGAGAGTACTTGGGAATATCACAACGACTTATGACATTATTCCCTTAAACGACGCAGAAAAGCTAAGAAGTTTGGTATTTACTTACAGAACAGGAATCGATGCGTATTCCGATGTAAGAAAAGGGCAATCAGCTATTGGGTCTAATACCACCTCTACAAAACGTGGACAAATTATAGACTATACAGGAGTGTTTTATGAATGGAATAACGATTATATTCTTAATGGAGATATTCAATTACAAGAAGACCTAAACTTGAGTGCGACACTGGGAGCTAATGCAAGAGCAAGAAAAGACGAATATAATTTTACAACAGGAACAAATCTTGTTGAAGAGGATTTTTATAACATCGCTAACGCTGAATCTGTAGTTGCAGAGCAATACAAAGAATTGGTAAATGAATATGCGGGATATGTCGATTTGAGCTTTGGTTATAAAAACACTTATTATTTAGGGCTTTCTGGTAGAAATGAGTGGAGCTCTAAATATGACCCAGATAATAACTCTTATTTTTTCCCATCTGCAAATGCGTCTTTTGTATTTTCTGAGCTTTTGGAGGAAAATGAAAACAGTATTTTATCTTTTGGAAAACTAAGAGCCTCTATTGGAAAAACAGGTATCGCTCCTGCTCCTTGGCGTTATGCCAGTTATACAGAAGCGGTGAATGTACGGGATGGATTTACGGATGGTAATACAACTGCTCCCGATGGATCCTACCTCACAAATTTTGGTAAAATAAAAGGAAATCCAAACTTAACACCCGAAATTCAAGTAGGTTCTGAAGTAGGTTTAGATTTAAGATTTTGGGACGGGAAACTGACTTTAGATTTGGGAGTGTATGATCAGCAAGTCTCAGATTTATTAATCTCGGTACCTGTAACAACAGCAACTGGTTTTGAGTTTGAGTATAAGAATATCGGAAAAATGCAAAACCGAGGAATTGAATTAAGCCTTGGATACAATACAAAGATTGCAAAGCAAGTAAAGTGGAATTCGACCTTTAATTTTGGGCGAAACAAAAATACCGTTTTAGAATTAGCCGATGGCGTTGATGAAGTTTCACTAGGTGGAGGATTTACCTCTATTTCTGCTTATGCTAGGGCAGATCAAGCATTTGGTGTTTTCTATGGAACAGACTGGGAAAAAGATAAGCAAGGTAATTTACTCGTTGGGGAAGACGGACTTTATATAGAAGGAAGTGAAAAAGTGTTGATTGGTGACCCAAATCCAGATTTTACTTTAGGATTTAGAAATAGCTTTTCTTATAAGAATTTCTCTTTAAATATTTTCTTTGATGGATTATTTGGAGGAGATGTTTATAACGGTACAAGAGCGATGATGAATTTTAGAGGAATTGGAAAAGATTCAGAGGATAGAGAAGGAACCGTTGTATTAGAAGGTGTAAAAGCTGATGGAACAAAGAATACCACAGAAATTTCTAAACAAGAGTATTGGCAATTTATAGATGGGATTGCTAGTGCTGCCTCTGCACAAGTAGAAAAAGACATTTATTTCGTTAAACTAAGAGAGTTGGGTCTTTCATACAGGTTGCCTTTAGAAGGAAAACAAATTAACACTTTGAATTTCTCAATCATCGGGACCAACTTATTAACCTTTACGAATTATTCTACAGGAGATCCAGAAACTTCTTTAACGGGTGCAGGATCAAATACTAGTGGATTTGATTACTTTAATTCACCCAACGTAAGAGGATTGGTATTTAAAGTAGCAGCAACTTTCTAAAAAAAGTATTATGAAAAGATTTACAATAAAAAATATGGCAACAGTAGCTTTGGCTTTAGTCTTTACTGTGAGTTGTCATAAGTTAGATATAGAAAACCCAAACGGAGGAAAAAATCCGAGTTTTAACACCGCAAAAGATGCAATGGGTTATGTGTACACAGGACAGTTTGCTAGAGTATCAGCTATGCTAACTCAGCAATTAAGAGGCTCAGATATTCATTATGCTCCTATTTATGAACAATATGTCTTGCCAGACAATAAAATGAAGGCAGCTTATGATATCGCCTATCGTCATGGAGTTTCTGTAGCAGTAGATAAAATTGAAGAATATTCTCAAAGAGCTTCAACAACTAATGATGCTTCCTTTACAAAAATGGCGGATGAAGCAAGATTAGTAGCAGCCTCTATCTATTCTGTAACGATAGAATACTATTCAAATCCAGAGAAATATATCAGTAGAGACCAATCTCCAACTGGTCTTAATTACTCAGATATTTATGATTTATTGGATGCCGTATCTACCGATGATTTGAAAGATGAAGCCATGCTCTTGAAAGCCAGAGTGAAATTGAATGAAAAGGATTATGGAGCAGCACTTTCAATAATCAATTCCGTTGCAGATAAAGATCAAGTTGCTTTTGGTTTGGAATATGCAGGTAGCTCTACAAATATGAACGAATGGCAACGCTTTATTGGTGATCGAGGAAAATACCTTTTAGCAGATTCCAATAATATTGTTAAAAAATACATGGTGGATGATCCAAGATTAGCGACCTATTATCTTTCTGACGAAAAATTCAATTTTCCATTAGCTAGAAATGGTTCTGTGAATATTTTAGGTTCCATTGAGGCATACTTTATTTCTGCAGAATTAAAAATGCGAAATGATGATAAGGCTGGTGCCGAAGCGGATTATAAAAAAGGAATCGAAGCAAGTATGAAAGCTACTGGAGTTACCGATTTTACAAATTATATGACAGAAAAAGGGACATTGGATAATGATAAAGAAAAGGCTATAGAGCAAATCCTTACCGAAAAATATTTAGCACTATTTGGGCATCCAATGGTATTCGTGGATTATAAAAGAACTTCTTACCCTATTATTACTCACAAAGCAAGTAATTTCCCAAATAAATGGGAGTATCAATACCAATAAGCTGGTAATTAGTCTATTGATTTAAGAGTGATTTTTAGATTTTTTAGTAACAACCTCCTATGTTTTTATAGGAGGTTGTTTTGTTTAATCATATATTACAGCTTTAATATAACGATGTTATCTATGGTGGTTTAATAAAATAAAGTTATTTTTGAGAATAACCAAAGTTGCGTCATTATGATTTCTACACAAACTATAAGCAAAAAAACCGATGTACTAGGGCATCGGTTGGCTGCGCATTTATTAAGGAAAACGACTTATAATGTAAACAGTCGAAAGATAAAGCGATTTGCTAAGCTCACTCCAGAAAAAGCGGTTAAAAGACTCCTGCGAAAAAGAAAGTATTTCAGAGAATATCCTTTGGATAATGATTTTATTCCGTGGATAGATCCCACTAATACGGAAACATCAAATGCTTCGGGTTATCATAAAGCGAAATTCACCTCTCTATGGTGGATGGATGAAATGAGACGAGACCGAGGAATTCATGGTAAGCTTCAGTTATTTATTCATCAAAATTTTATGGCAAGTTTTAGAATGGTTCATTTAGATTCATTTTATGATTATGCCAATATGATTAAATATTATAGTACACGTAGCTATAAAGATCTTGCTTATGCCTTAACGAGGAATCAAACCATGCTAAGATATTTAGATGGCTATGCAAACAGAGTGGGAAACCCCAATGAAAATTATGCAAGAGAGTTTTTAGAACTTTTTACGATAGGAAAAGGAGCTCAAAATCCAAATGATCCAACTGACTACACTCATTATACAGAGTATGATATTCAGCAAGCGGCGAAAGTTCTTACAGGATATAAGATGCACTTGCGTGTTCAAGATCCTGTGTCTGGTTTTTATTATGGAAAACTTCATCTCTCACATCATGACACAAGTGATAAAACCTTTAGTGCTGCATTTGGGAACAAAACAATTACAGGAGGAAGTACAGAAGCAGAAATAGAACAAGAGGTTAAATCATTCATCAAAATGGTGTTTGATGAAGATAGAACTGCGATAAATATTTGTGAAAAACTCTATCGTTTTTTTGTAAAAAAAGATATTTCTGCAGACACCCATACGAATATCATTCTTCCAATGGCTCAGAGATTAAAGTCTAGTAACTATAAAATACAGAGAGCATTAAAATTATTATTGACAAGTAAGCACTTTTATGATGAAGATGATTGCCTCTCTACAGATGAGAACATAGGTTCGCAAATAAAATCACCAGTAGATCTTGCGTTCCAAACGATCAACTATTTTAATGTTCCTATTCCAGATTATTCGGTTTATGAAAATGCCAAGCAAAAACAAATAGAAGAAACGGGAACCTTTGACGATGCCACGCTTCCAGACAAAAAACATTATATCAATTTTTATGCAAAGGATATGTATCAAACCCTCTTTACCTTAGCGGGAATGCCCTTGCATGAACCAGTAACTGTGGCAGGATATGATGGGTATTTTCAAGCTCCAAATCTTGATAGAAATTGGTTGAATGCCAATACAATCAGGTCTCGATATGAATTTGGAAGAACCCTTGTTACAGGTAGAAACAAGCTTAGATGGAATAGTTTTACCCAAAACAAAGTAAAGCTCGATTCTGTGGATTCCGCAATTTTTGCTCTCAGAAAAAAAGGAATGATGAAAAATGCAGATTATATCGTTCGAAACCTCATCAAGGATCTTTTTCCAGAAGGAGTCACCATTTCAAATGACCGATTAAATTATTTCCTTTATGGAATCTTTTTGGCGGTGGATAATTATGATTCACCAGAAGCTGCTTCAGCAATTGCAACAGCAAAAATTAGTTGGAAATTTAGTTGGAAAAACTACCTCCAAACCGGTGATAAATCGGAAGTAAGTATTGCTTTAGATCGATTAATTTTAGCCTTGTATCAATCCCCAGAATTCCAAACACTATAAAGCCATGAAAAGAAGAAAGTTTTTAAAAAATACCAGTCTTGTAGCAGCTTCGCCAGTTTTATTAAATGGAATTCCGATATCTGCTTTTGCCGAAAATAATTTACCAATAGACCCAGATTGTATCAATCATACAGACCGATGTATCGTTCTTATACAAATGGGTGGAGGAAATGATGGGCTTAATACTGTAATTCCGATAGACCAATTTGCCGTGTATTCTCAAACCTTGCGTCCTACAATTCATATAGAGGAAACAGAAGCCATAAAATTACAGCAAGACCCTGATGACGCTTCCGCAGGAAATCGAGATGATATTGCTTTACATCCTGCACTCTCAGGTTTCAGAAATATCTATAATAATTCCACAAACTTAGGTTTGGGAATGAGCATTATTCAAAATGTAGGTTATCCAGTGCAAACAAAATCTCATTTTAGATCCACAGATTTAATCTTGGAAGGAAGAGACGGGAAAGCAACAAGTCCTACTTCTGAAGGATGGATTGCAAGATATTTGTACAACAACCATGAGGATGCCATTTTAGCAGAAACATTGCAAGATCCTTTAGCAGTTCAGCTGGGGAAAACAAATCCTTCAAAAGGATTGTCTCATACACATAATGTAACCGATTATACATTGAATCTTTCTGGGCAAAACCCATTAGGATTGTTTACGATTACTAATGTGTTTTCATCGGCTCATTTGGGAACGATTCCAAATTCTGATTACGGTTCTGCCTTGCAGCATGTAAAGGATATTGAAGAAGATTTAGATTTTTACGCAACTCGAATGAATACGGTTTTTAATGCGGGTGCAAATTCTGCGGTAACCTATCCAAATACTTCATTGGCTTATCAATTAAAAACTGTTGCAAAGCTTATTTCTGGAGGATCAAAGACCAAAATTTTTGTGTGTCATCATGGAGGTTTTGATACGCATTCAGGACAAGCTAATCGTCACAACAATGTCTTGGGGCAATTAAGTGCGGCAGTAGAAAGCTTTTATCAAGATTTGAATAATTTGACCGACGATCTTGGGAAAAAATACTCAGAAAGAGTGATTACCGCTACTTATTCTGAGTTTGGAAGAAAAGCTAAGCAAAATGGGAATCATGGAACAGACCACGGTTCTTTGTTTCCGATGTTTGTATTTGGAAAAGGAGTGAAGAGTCAAATGGTGGGAAATACGCCCAATCTTTCTAACCTAACAAACTCTTTCCAGTTACAAGGAATGGAGCATGATTACCGAGCGGTATTTGCTACGATTCTCCAAGATTGGTTAGGTTCATCAGATTCTGTGGTTGACATTGCTTTTAAGAAACATCCATCAAATGCGAACCAATCGTTTTTACCTGATAAAATTGATTTACTCAAAGCCAATTCTATTGCTTGTAAGGATGCTGATGAGGTTAATGATGGCTCGGTAGTTAGTGCAAGGAAATTCATCACAGAAGATTATGATATTAATCAAAATTTCCAATTAGAAGTCTATCCAAATCCTGCTTATCAGAACTTTATGTTGGATATTGAGTCTAATACAGAAGAAAAGGTGATTGTGCAGGTAATTAATGCCCAAGGGAAGGTTTTGATTTCTAAAACAACTGAAATCCATCAAGGAGAAAACAGTATTGCCTGTGAGGTGAAAAACTTTTCTGGTTTAGCCGTTATCAAGGTTTATACTTTAGATAATCAATTAGTAGGTGCAAAAAATTTACTTATTCGCCGCTAATACAGTTTTTATTAAAATAAAAAAATCCTCTAAAAGTATTCTCAAAACTTTTAGAGGATTTTGTATTTATAAATTGAAGGAGATGTTTTATCCTACCAATTCTTTTACTTTATCTGCAGCTTCTTGAAGCGCAATTGCCGAGTGTACTTCAAGTCCACTTTCGTCGATAATTTTCTTAGCTTCTTCTGCATTAGTACCTTGTAGTCTAACGATAATAGGTACATTGATGTCTTTCATGTTTTTGTAAGCATCTACAATTCCGTTTGCCACACGATCACATCTTACAATTCCTCCGAAGATATTTACTAAGATTGCTTTTACATTAGGATCTTTCAAGATGATTCTAAAAGCTTTCTCTACTCTTTCGGCATCAGCAGTTCCACCTACATCTAAGAAGTTTGCAGGGTTTCCACCGCTCATCTTGATGATGTCCATTGTTGCCATTGCAAGACCTGCTCCGTTTACCATACATCCAACGTTTCCGTCTAGCTTTACGAAGTTAAGACCGTATTCACCAGCTTCTACTTCTGTAGAATCTTCCTCACGAGTATCACGTAGCTCAGCAATGTCTTTATGACGGTATAATGCATTGTCATCAATAGTTACTTTGGCATCAACAGCAATAATTTTGTTGTCAGATGTTTTAAGAACTGGGTTGATTTCAAATAGAGAAGAATCTGAACCTTCAAAAGCTTTATAAAGATTGAATACGAATTTTACCATATTCTTATAAGCTTGTCCTTCAAGACCAAGATTAAAAGCTACTTTACGAGCTTGGAAACCTTGAATTCCTACTTTTGGGTCAATTTCTTCTGTGAAAATCTTTTCTGGAGTGTCTTCAGCTACTTGCTCAATATCCATTCCTCCTTCTGTAGAGTACATAATCATATTACGACCACTAGCTCTGTTAAGAAGAATAGACATATAAATCTCAGAAGTTTCTGTTTCACCTGGGTAATACACATCTTCTGCAACCAATATTTGGTGAACTTTTTTACCTTCTGCTGAAGTTTGTGGAGTGACCAACTGCATTCCAATAATGTCTGTTGCTCTTTCTTTTACTTCTTCTAGATTCTTGGCAAGTTTTACACCACCACCTTTTCCACGTCCACCTGCGTGTACTTGAGCTTTAATTACATGCCATCCTGTTCCAGTTTCTTCCGTAAGCTTTTCTGCTGCTGCAACAGCTTCTTCAGGAGTTGTTGCTACAATTCCTCTTTGGATACCAACACCATAGCTGGCTAGTATTTCTTTTCCTTGATATTCGTGTAAATTCATTTTATGACTTTTTTGCTTTAGCAAAAATAGGGTTTTGATTTAGATTTAAGAAATGAAAACATTTAATTTTTTTATTGAGGTATTTTTCTAGGTGTTTTTAATGTAAATCAAACGGATAATAATGTGATTGTATAAGCTTGAAAGTGCTGTGGAGTCTGAGAAAATTAGTTTTTGTAGTATTCATGAGATTTTGTTATTTGATTAGAAATAACTGAATTGTTATTTGTTGGAAATTACGCCATATCGCTTGAAATTGTGTATTTTGTAAATAAGTTTTATATTTGAAGACTCACTCACAAAAAAAATCGCACATCGCTTTGAAGGATATTTACCAGACATTTTCAACTAGAGATTTTGAATTGATTACAGGAATCAAAACGGCCACTTTAAGAATGTGGGAGCGTCGTTATGGTTTGTTTTCACCCACTAAAGGAAACAGAAATATTAGAACTTATTCTATAGATGATTTCCAAAAATTACTCAATATCGTTTTTTTGCTAGATAGAGGTTTGAAAATTTCAAAATTGGCAGAGATGTCTGAGCAAAATCTAAATGAAAAAGTACTAGAATATGTCACCGAAGAATCTCAAGAAGACTATTGGATGCTTTCACTCAAAAAAGCCTTAATAAATTTGGATGGAGTACTTTTTGAAAGAACGTATCAAGAAATGATTAGCAAACTTACTTTTGATGTGATTTTCGAAACCCAGTTCATGAAATTCTTTCACCTTATCGGGATTTTATGGCAAACAAAAATAATTACGCCTATCCAAGAGCATTTTATTAGTAATCTGATCGCTCAAAAGATTCATATTCATACAGAAAAGGAAAAAATTACACCTACAGAAGATAGTGATCTTTTTATCCTTTTTTTAGTAGAAGGTGAAATCCATGAGTTGGGATTACTTTATATAAACTATATTTTACAAGCGCATGGAAAAAAGACCATTTACTTAGGGGCGAGTATTCCAAAAGAAGATTTAAGAATTGTAGGGGAAAAATACCCAAATGCAAAATGGGCTACCTATTTTACAATGAATGTAGACTCAGATAACTGGGAAGAATATCAAAACTATCTAATGGATAATCATTTGGATACTTATCAAGAATTTTGGTTGATAGGAAATATTCCAAACTCGATAAGACTCCATAAAACAATGAGTATGAATTATCTTAAAGATGTAGGAAATGCTATGGATTCATTGATGTATCTTTAAAAATAATAGTTATTTATTGACTCAAAGGTATTCATCTTCAAAAAAAACACCCTATATTTGTTTCACAACGTTATCAGGAAAGGCTGAGGGAATAGACCCAATGAAGCCTTAGCAACCCTTTCAATCTATACGAAAGAAGGTGCTACGTTCTACCAAAATCAACTACTTGATTTGGATAGATAACTCAGAAAAGTTTTCCAAAAATAGAAGACTTTTTCTCTCAAACTTTCCTGTATAAAAAAGAAGACAAATGACTTTACAGGAAGCAATTCAACAAAAAATATTGGTTTTAGATGGTGCTATGGGTACCATGATTCAGCGCTTTAAGCCTACTGAAGAAGATTTTAGAGGTGATGTATATAAAAATCATTCTTGTGATCTCAAAGGAAACAATGATTTACTCTCTATTACTCGACCAGATATTATTCGTTCTATTCATCAAGAATATCTAGCGGCTGGAGCCGATATTATTGAAACCAATACTTTTTCTGCTAATAAAATTTCTATGGCAGATTATCATCTGGAAGATGCAGTATATGAAATGAATTTTCAGTCGGCAAAATTAGCAAAAGAATGTTGTGATCAGTTTCGTAAAAAAACACCCAATCAACCTAGGTTTGTTGCAGGATCAATAGGACCCACAAACAGAACTGCAAGTCTCTCACCCGATGTAAACAGACCAGGATTCAGAAATATCTCTTTTGATGAACTTGAAGAAGCCTATTATGAACAATGTTGTGCTTTGGCAGATGGTGGTGTAGATGCGTTTTTAATTGAAACTATTTTTGATACCCTAAATGCAAAAGCCGCAATAATGGCTGCTCAAAGAGCCAACAAAGATCAAGGGAAAGAGATTCCAATGATGATTTCAGGAACCATCACGGATGCCAGTGGGAGAGTGCTTTCTGGTCAAACTCTAGATGCCTTTTTTATCTCTATCAAACATGCAAATCCATTGACTGTTGGATTGAATTGTGCTTTGGGTGCAACCCAATTATTACCTTATGCCAGAAATCTTAATAGAATCTCAGAATTTGCTATTTCGGCACATCCAAATGCTGGTTTGCCCAATGAATTTGGGGAATATGACCAATCTCCTGAAAACATGGCAAGACAACTAGAACCCTTTTTAGAACAAGGTCTTTTGTCTGTGGTGGGGGGCTGCTGTGGAACTTCCCCTGCTCATATAGAAGCTATTGCAGAACTAAGTAAAAATTATCAACCCAAAAAGAACAATTAACATGGAAAAATATCTACAATTATCGGGGTTGGAGAGTCTTATAGTAAGACCAGAAAGTAATTTTATTAATATTGGAGAACGAACAAATGTGGCAGGATCACGTCGTTTTTTAAGATTAATTAAAGAGAAAAACTATCAAGAAGCATTAGATATTGCTAGAAAACAAGTGAATGGAGGAGCTCAAATTCTTGATATTAATATGGATGATGGTTTGCTCAATGGAGTTGAAGCCATGCAAGAATTTCTACTTTTAATAGCTTCAGAGCCCGATATTGCTCGTGTTCCCATTATGATTGATTCTTCAAAATGGGAAATTATAGAAGCAGGACTCAAATGTGCTCAAGGGAAATGCGTGGTAAATTCTATTTCTCTCAAAAGTGGAGAAGAACAGTTTGTAGAACAAGCTAAATATATCCAGCATTTTGGAGCTGCAGTGGTGGTCATGGCTTTTGATGAAAAAGGTCAGGCAGACACCTTAGCAAGAAGAATAGAAATCATAGAACGATCTGCAAGTATTCTCGACAAAATCGGTTTTCCTCCAGAAGATATTATTTATGATCCCAATGTTTTTCCCATTGCAACAGGACTTCCAGAACACCAAAGAAGTGGAATAGACTTTATAGAAACCTGTAAATGGATTCAAAAAAATCTACCGTATAGTAATGTCTGTGGAGGGATTTCCAATATTTCCTTTTCATTTCGTGGGAATAATTTTATAAGAGAAGCCATTCACTCTGCATTTCTATACCATGCCATTCCTAATGGTTTAACAATGGGAATTGTGAATCCAAACCAATTGGAGGTGTATGATGAAATTCCCAAAGATTTACGAGATATAATTGAAGAAGTAATCTTTAATAAAAACGAAGTAGCATCTGAAAAACTCATTGAGTATGCCGAGAAAACACAAGGCATAACATCAAATAAAGAAGAGAAAACAGAAGCATGGAGAGCATTTGAACTTGAAAAAAGGATAGAATTTGCCCTTGTAAAAGGAATAGATACCTATATCGTAGAAGATATTGAAGAAATTCGAACTTCATTTGAGAATCCTGTAGAAATTATCGAAGGTCCCTTGATGGCAGGAATGTCGGTAGTGGGTGATTATTTCGGAAGCGGAAAAATGTTTCTACCTCAAGTAGTAAAATCGGCGCGAGTGATGAAAAAAGCGGTAGCCTATTTAGAGCCATTTATAGAAGCTTCCAAAAGCGAAGCACATACCAAAGGGAAAATCCTTTTGGCAACTGTAAAGGGCGATGTTCACGATATCGGAAAGAATATTGTATCGGTGGTTTTGGCTTGTAATAGTTATGAAATTATCGACCTTGGTATTATGGTTTCAGAAGAAACAATAGTGAATAAAGCGATAGAAGAAGGCGTAGATGCTATTGGACTTAGTGGTTTAATAACGCCTTCATTAGAAGAAATGGTTACTGTGGCAAAGTTATTAGAAGAAAAAGGACAAAATATTCCTTTGCTTATAGGTGGAGCAACGACTTCTATTACGCATACTGCCGTAAAGATTGACACCGTGTATAATTGCCCTGTGGTTTATATCCCCGATGCTTCCAAAGCAGTTACAATTGTGAGTGAGCTTTTGCAGGATAAAAGTCAGTTTGAAAATCATTTAAACCAAAAATATGAAGAGATTAGAGTAGGATATCAACGAAAAAATGAGCAAAAAACTTTTTTAAACATTGCAGATGCTCGTGCGCATAAATTTCAAATTGCCCATGATTATGCACCCGCAATTCCCAGGCTTCAAGGAGTACATGAGGAACAGAATATTCCCTTAGATTTTATCGAAAAATATATTGATTGGTCTCCTTTTTTCTGGACATGGGGTATAAAAGGAATGTATCCTAAAGTACTGAAAAATCCAGAAGCTCAAAACCTTTTTGATGAGGCACAAAAAATCCTAAAACAATTAGTGGATGGAAAAAAAGTGAGAACTCGTGGAGTTTGGGGAATATTTCCTGCAAAATCTGAGGAAGATGATATCGTATTTGAAACCAATAAAGGGAGTCGGAGATTTTTGACTCTTCGTCAGCAAGAGCAAAAGACTAGTAAAAAAGCTCATTATTGGGCATTGTCAGATTTTGTACATCAGAAAAAACAAGATTATGTGGGTTGTTTTGCTGTTACCGCAGGAGCATATTTTGATGAAAAAGCAGAACATTATAAAAAAATTGGAGACGATTATCAATCCATGATGCATTTGGCCTTGGCAGATAGACTTGCCGAAGCTACGGCAGAATGGCTACACGAAAAAATAAGAAAAGAGTATTGGGCGTATGCCGAAGAAGAATCTTTGGAAAATAAAGACCTGATTCAAGAAAAATATCAAGGAATAAGACCCGCTCCAGGATATCCTGCTTGCCCAGATCACCTAGAGAAAGATGCCATTTTTGAAGTCTTGGAAGTCTCCAAAAGAATAGGTATAGAGCTTACAGAAAACAAAGCTATGACACCCTTGGCGTCTATCTCAGGATATTATTTTGCACACCCAGAGGCACAATATTTTGGTTTAGGTAAAATAGGAAAAGATCAAGTAGAAGACTATGCAAAAAGAAAAGGAATGAGCATAAAAGAAGCCGAAAAATGGCTGGCTACTTCTTTGAATTATTAAGGCTTGAAAAAAGAAAAACAATGAAAGTAACAGAACATATAGCAAAAGCCAAAGGTAAAACGCTTTTTAGTTTTGAGGTTTTACCACCGCTAAAAGGGCAGAGTATTCAGCAAGCTTACCGGGCTGTGGATCAAATGATGGAGTATAATCCTTCTTTTATCAATGTCACTTATCACAGAGAGGAATATATTTTTAAGCCATTAGCCAATGGTTTTCATGAAAAAAAAGTGGTGAGAAAAAGACCAGGAACCGTGGGAATGTGTGCCGCACTCCAATCTCGATACAAAATAGATACTATTCCTCATATTCTTTGTGGAGGTTTTTCAAAAGAAGAAACAGAAAACTTCTTAATAGATCTCGATTTTTTAGAAATTGATAATGTTTTGGCATTACGAGGAGATCCTGTAAAAGGAGAAACCTATTTTCAGTCTGAAGCTAAAGGAAATAACTATGCTAAAGATTTGATACTGCAAATAAAAGATTTGAATAACGGAATTTATCAGGATGAGGATTTACAAAACCCAACGCCTACAAATTTCTGTATTGGATCTGCTGGTTATCCTGAAAAACACATGGAAGCACCCAATCTGGATACCGACATCCTAAAACTCAAAGAAAAAGTGGATGCAGGAGCAGAATATATTATTACACAAATGTTTTTTGACAATCAAAAATATTTTTCTTTTGTAGAAAAATGTCGAGAAGCAGGAATCGATATTCCCATTATCCCAGGGTTAAAACCATTGAGTACCCAAAGACAACTAAGCATCATTCCGCATCGATTCCATGTAGATTTACCCGAAGAACTCGTTATAGAAGCCGTAAAATGCAAAACAAAAGAAGAAGTAACGGCTTTGGGGGTAGAATGGTGTATCGCTCAGTCCAAAGAACTTAAAAAATACGGAGTTCCCTCGCTTCACTATTATTCTATGGGGAAAACAGAAAGAATAACAAAAATTTTGAAGGAGGTTTTTTAAGGTCGAAGCTGCTTTTTTAATCTTTTGTTATATGTTGATATTAAAAAGACTACTCAATAAACTGGGTAGTCTTTTATGTGAAATATTTTTTTAAATTTTAATGAGTAGAAGGTAGCGTTATGTTAGCATTTCCAAAATCATGAAAAAAAGTGTAATAATTATTTGTTTATTAGTGTTTTTTGGCGGTTGTGTCACTTTTAAGAAGAAGTACCAGCCCGTTAATATTCACTTTTTTGGAAAAATATCCATTCCAGTTAAAAATCAAGAGATTCCTATTCCTTGTAGTGTTTTATTCTATAAAGACACAACACTGATGTTTATAATTAAAACAGATAAAGAAGGTAGATTTCATGATATCTATCAATAGACACCAATCTAAATCCACTAACGATAAAAATAAAAGGAGCTAAAAACTATCATTTATTAGATACCGTAGGGCACAGGATTTATCGTACTGATATTGATTGTAAAGATTGCAATGCAGTTTATCATAATGAGATTTATTTGACACCCGATATGAAAGAAATCAGAATCCTACCAGATTGCCTTATTGGAGAGTGGGGAATAAATCCAAGCCCAGAGTAGGTTGAAAAAGATTGTAAGAAAATTTTAAAATATTGATTTCTAAACAGCAAAAAGACCTTTACTCGTATTCTTGATTTTACATAAAAAACTTTAAAATAAAAAGCATAAAAAAATTAGCCATGAATAATTTCCTCAGAAAAATTAAAACGATTACTTTTAGCATCAAACGAAGTTTTGTATCTTCGTGCACTAAACAAAATTTTTAATTGAAATTGCGTAATGGCATCATTAGAAAGTATTCGTAAGAAATCAGGATTATTAATCGCCTTTATTGGAATCGCACTATTAGCTTTTCTTCTAGGTGATGCATTAGGAAACGGTCGTTCAATCTTCGGAGGAGATCAGGACCTAGGGTCTATCAATGGAGAAAAAATAGACTATGTGAAATTTGAAAAAGAACTCAAAGACCGCTCACAGCTAGAAGGTCCAGGAGCTGATCAAGATCAGTTGAGACAAAGACTTTGGGATCAAAAAGTAACAGAGGCTGTATTAAACTCAGAGTATGAAAAAGCAGGGATTTCTTTAACAGACAAAGAAATGGCTTCAAATATCATTGGGTATGACAACAAAGAAGTTGCTCCAATCGTGAAGCAAATTTTTGGAATTCAGCCAGGACAAGAAGTTTCCAATGCGCAATTGAGTGCTGGAATCGAAAGACTACAAAATGAAAACCCAGGACAATGGGCATATATCCAAGAAATCATCAGAGGACAACTCCTTAATGACAAATTGAATACTTTCGTTGGAAAATCGATGATTTCAAATGACGCCGAAGCTCAAGTTACTTATGAGTCTCAAGCAAGAACTTATAGCGGAAAAATGGTCTTTAAAAGCTATGCTTCTGTAGATCCTGCAAACAAAGCAGTAACAGATGAAGACATCAAAGCTTACTATGAAAACAATAAAACGGATTACGAGATTGAGGAATCAAGAAGAATTCGTTATACAGTTTTTGAAGTAAACCCAAGTGAAACTGATGCCATGACTGTAAAAGCCAAGGTAGAAAAGCTTAAAAGCGAAAGTGTAGAGTATAATAAAGCTTATGACCTTTATGATACCATTCCTGGTTTTGATAAAACAGACGATATGGTAGGGTTTATGAGAACTCATTCAGATATTCCTTATAATCCAAACTTTATGGCTCGTAAAATGATTTCACCAACTATTGATGAAATGATGCACGAAGCAGAAATCGGGTTTGTTTACGGTCCTTATTTTGAAGGAGGAATGTACCGCATGGCACGTTTGATGGATAAAAGAAACGACTCAATCGTAGTAGCAGTATTAGGAGTAGAAGTAGTAGCTAGTGAGTCTACGGATAAAGAAGTATACACAAAAGCAAGTTCTTTTGCAATGGAAGTTCAGAAGAATGGATTTGATGCAGCAATTAAAGGATTGCAAAATCAACCATCTTACCGAAGAGCTATTCAAATGACTACACAAGAAATTCCAGCAGTAGGAAAAGAAAGACAAATAGTTCGTTGGGCTTTTGCAGAAAAAACAGAAGCAGGAACATTCAAAAGATTTGATATCGGTAATAAATATGTAATAGCAACCTTGGAAGCTAAAATGCCAAAAGGATATGCCTCTTTTGAAGATATCAAAGACCAATTAAAGCCAGCTGCAGAAAACGAAAAAGCGAAGCAATTTTTATTGAGCAAGCTTAATGGAGTAACTTCATTGTCAGCTGCTGCTACCGCTCTAGGAGTAGAAGAAACGGATTTTGCCGGAGTAAGTCTATCTTCAAACTCAGTGGGAACCGCAGGTTATGATCCAAAAGCCGTGGGAATGGTTGCAGGATTAGCAAAAGGAAAAACATCGGCTCCAATAGGTGGAATCGGAGGAGTATATATTGCTCGTGTAGATGAAATTGTTGAGCCAGTAGCTTCAAACGAATTAGGAGCTATCAAATCTCAAATAGAAAACACATTTGCACCTAGAGTGGGGTATGAACTATTACCAGCCATGAAAGAAAATGCAAATATTGAAGATAATAGAGCTAAGTTTTATTAATAAACAGCACTAAAACTTCAACCATATTATTTAAAAAACCACTCAAAAATTTTGGGTGGTTTTTTTGTTCAAACCAAAATGATTACATGAAAACCTTTATTTATCTTTCAACTTGCGATACTTGTAGTCGTATAATAAAAGAACTTGGAATTTCTAAAGAAGATTATCACTTTTATAATCTTAAAGACCAACCGATATCTAAAGAACTTCTAGACCATATTTTGAACCAAGGAATCGCCCTTGATGATTTGATTAATAGACGCTCTAGAAAATATCAATCAGAGGGTTGGGGGAAGAAAGATCTTTCTAAGGAAGCGTTTTACGAACTTCTACTTCAGGAATATACCTTGATAAAAAGACCTATTTTACTGGATCAGAACCGAGTTTTCGTAGGGAATAGTAAAAAAGTGGTTGCCGCCATGAAAGAATATTTAGAAAATGAATAAAAAAATCCTTTTTTCACATATTGCACTTTTTGTTGCCAATTTGATATACGCAATCAATTTTACAGTGGCCAAGGAAGTGATGCCTACTTATTTACAGCCTTTAGGTTTTATTTTACTAAGAGTTTCTGGAGCCGTGATTCTGTTTTGGCTCTTGCACCAACTCATGAAACACAAGCTTAAAATAGACCGAAAAGACTGGCCAAGGCTGATACTTTGTGGATTATCAGGAGTAGCACTCAATCAAATGTTGTTTTTCAAAGGTTTGAACCTTACAACACCTATCAATGCAGCGGTTATTATGACTTCCACACCGATATTGGTATTTACAGGAGCTCTTTTGCTAAAGCAAGAAAAGCTCAATTGGGTTCGAATGATCGGACTTATTTTAGGAGGAATTGGCGCTGTAGGAATTATCCTATATGGGAAAACCAATATGTTGAGTCATGCACCAAATCCAGGAAAGGGAAATCTGTATGTATTTATCAATGCCGCTTGCTATGCAAGTTATTTGTTATTGGCTAAGCCCCTCATGCAAAAATATCACCCTATAACGATTATTACACTCTGTTTCTCAATTGGGTGGTTAGTTGTTCTGCCTTTTGGTTGGGAAGAAGCTTTTTCGGCAGAATACCATCTTATGCCTGATTATATCTTATTTGCAATTGGTTTTGTAATTCTTTTCACCACTTTTTTCACGTATTTACTCAATATCATTGCATTAAAAAATGTGAGAGCCTCTACAGTGAGTTTCTATATTTATTCTCAGCCACTATTAGCAACGTTTATCGCAATAATTTTCAGTTCAGATAAATTAGATTTTGTTAAAATAGTTTCTGGTTTGGCCATTTTTATTGGAGTGTATTTAGTGAGTGCCCCCAAAAAGAGCTTAAAAAGAAAAATCGTAAAAGATTGAAAATAGCGAATGAAGAAGAATCGATAACTCAAAGCAAAATTCCCTAGCTCTTAATACAGTATTTCCTCTTTAGGCTTACCTTTGCAACTCAAAGAAACCATTATGGAAAAGAAACAACCAGTTAGCATATATGCCGAAATCACTCCAAACCCTGCGGTGATGAAATTTGTGGCAAATTTAGTAATCAATCCTTATGATAGTGTTGAGTATAAAGAGGTCTCAGAAGTAAAAAATGCACCCTTGGCAATGGAACTATTTCAGTTGCCCTTTGTAAAAGAGGTATTTTTTGCAAAAAACTTTGTAGCACTCACCAAAACAGAAAATATTGAGTGGTTTGAAGTAGCTCTAGAAGTAAGAGAAAAGCTTCAGGCCTATTTTCAAGAAGGAAATAAAGCTATTTTAGAAGACCCTTATAAAGGAAAAGAAGAAGAGCGAGGAATGTCTGTTGAGAGTTTGGATGAGCAATACACACCAAATTTAAATGGAGCAACACCTAAAAATGAAGTGGAAGAAAAAATAGTCAGTATTCTAGAAGAATACATCAAACCCTCTGTAGCAATGGATGGTGGAGACGTAGTTTTTTCTAGCTTAGAAGACGGAATCCTAAAAGTAAAACTTCAAGGAGCATGTAGCGGATGTCCTTCTGCTACCATCACTCTAAAACAAGGAATAGAAAACCTCTTTTTACAAATGATGCCTGATCATGTAACTGCTGTAGAGCAAGAATTGTAAAAAGACCTAAGACGAAAGAAAAACAATAAAATTGTAAGGAATTCGTTCAAAAAGATACAATTATAGTACTAATATTCGTTAACAAAAATTATTTCATTGTTAAAGAATATTAAATATTTTCTTATTTTTTAGTAAGTTTGGAAGATGGATAAATCACATTTTATCCAACTATGAATAAACGATTATCAAAACTATTGCTAGGTATGACAAAAAAATTATTTTTTGCTTTAAGTCTCGTGTTCGGTTTTGGAGCAATGGCACAACACCATTGTCCTACAACAGATCATGAACTTGAGGAGAGATACAAAGGTAAACCAGAGGTTCTTAAAGAAATTCGTGAGAATCAAGCAGCATTCCGTCAAATGACGAAAAATGATGCTTTTGGTGTACGTACAAACGATTCAATGAATTATATTCCTGTTGTTTTTCATGTTCTTTATGAAGAAGCAGGAGATAATTTATCACGTGAGAAAATTTTAGAACAGCTTACGATTCTAAACAATGATATTCAGAGAAAAAATGCTGATAAAGTAAATACACCTGATTATTATATTACCCCAGAGCATGAATCAATAATTGAATTTGCCAATCCTATTGATGATAAGAGTAATCTTACAGGAACTTCACGTTATATTGTAATTCAAGGAGGTAATGAAGATAATGCTGCTGATTTTGACGCCAATACTCCTAGTGGTGATAGACTGGTAATTTATTTTACACAAGACACAACATACATAAATAAACCAAATCTTACCGCTTCATTTGGAGAGACAATCACATACAAGAATATTGACCTTTCTGTAGATTCTACTCAAGCACAGATAAAAGATGCTTTAATGGCAATTTTATCAAACACAATGACAGATGAATTTACTTATTCAGATGCTTCAGCTGGATTAATTCCTGCTGTTAGAATAAAAAATAAGAAGAAAGGAACTGCCACTCACGTAGCAGTAGGATTAACTTCAGGTACAAAAATTTATTCAGAAGCTAAAACTCAAACAGTAGGAGGGGTGATCGCAAGAGGTGCTAAAATTCAATTTGAATTGGCTAAAATTGATCCTGATGGAAACCCAACAACGGGAATCAATAGAATTTACTCTGATAGATCAATAAACAAGAACTGGAAAGATGTTAATGGAGCAATAGGAGAGAATATTTATAAAAATAACCCGAAATTTGTTACAACTTGGGATGCCAAAAAGTACTTTAATATTTGGGTTGTAAATAGTATTGCTAGTAGTCCAGGTGGAACCATTTTAGGATTCGCTCAATTCCCATCAGAATTAGATTTTAAAACACACACAGATGGTGTTGTTATCAGAAAAGATAGAGTAGGTAATACATTTGCCAGTTTAGGGCGAACTTTATCACATGAGGCTGGGCACTGGTTAGGTTTAAGACATATTTGGGGAGATGATGATGGACTTCAATATATCCCGCCAGCTTATAGAAATCAGATTGATTTAAATCAAGACGGAAGCATTTCTAATTCAGAATTTGCAGCAACTTCAGGAACGCTAAGAGAAATTGCAGTTGATGCATTATCTGCAGGATCAGACAATGTAGAAGATACACCAGAACAAGGAAATAGAACTCCAAATATTTGTCCTACGGGAGAAGTTGCAGGAGAGCTTGGAACACCACATGGAGATATGTATCAAAACTATATGGATTATTCTAACGACGACTGTATGAATTTATTCACAGATGGTCAAACCAAAGTGATGAAGTCATCTCTTAAAGCTTTCAGAAAAGATATCTGGACAGAAACAAATTTGATGGCAACTGGATTGTCTAAGAATTTTGATGCTGCTACACTGAAACCAGGATTTAATGTATTGTTTGAAAAAACTACAATTTTAGAAGGTGGAAATATCGATATGGAAGCTGAAGCATCTTTTGTAGATGGATCTTCTAATTACGAATGGACTTTCCCAGGTTCAAATCTAGCTGCAAAAACTGGTCAATCAGTGAATGTTACATTTGCAGATCCAGGTGTATATAGTGTAGAGCTAAAAGTTACAAATGGTAATGGTTCAACAACTAAAAAATATAAAGATGTAATTGTAGTTAATGAATCTTCAGCTACGCATGCTGGACCTTTATATATGACTTTTAATAACTTCTCATCAATAAATGGTGGATGGGCAAGAACTGCATCAACTAACCCAGATGACAATATTAAAGGATGGAGCTGGTCTGGTGAGACAGGTAAAGATGGATCAGGTTGTGTAAGAGTAACCTCTCACAAAAATAGCGGAAAATATGTAAGCTCATTGGTATTTAAGACAATGGATTTTACAAATGCTAAAATAGGAAGTGCAAACAAAAAATTAAGCTTTGACTATGCTTATGCAAAACGTTCTTTAGTTGATAATGACGATAGACTAAGAATCATGTATAGAGCTTCTAATGGAGACTGGAAGATTCTAGCTACCTTATCTACAAATCCATCAGCGTATAACACTGTTGCGGAAGAAGGAATGGTAACTAATGGAGATAGTCTTCTATACAACCCATACTGGGAGCCAACTGCAGCGGATTGGAAAACATATTCTGTAAACATTGGTAGTAAGCTAAACAGCTCTAAACTTCAATTGAAATTCGAATATTTCGGACGAGGTGGAAACCCATTCTATATGGACAATCTAACAGTTTCGAATGCTCCATTGAATGTGGAAGAAGAAACCTTAGAAAATGAGTTGACAATTGCTCCAAACCCGACGAATGGAAACGCAATTATCCATATCCAAAATGAAGAGTTAGCTCAAGATGCAAGAATTGAAGTAAAAGATATTCTAGGAAAGTCTTACGGAATTGTTTCTCATGAATTGAATGCAAATAAAAACGAAATAGCTCTTTCAAAAGTGGCACCAAGCCTTAATAATGGAGTTTATTTTGTGACAATTACTTTAGGAAATAAAGTACTTAGTAAAAAGTTTGTGGTAAATAAATAAAATATTTACCTCTTATAATTGTTTTGAGCAATCCAATTAATTTTGGGTTGCTCTTTTTTTTGAAAAAAAGATCAGATGATTAGTAAACAACTTCTTCAACAGTGTAAGAACGCTATTAAAGCCCGTCAAAAAATCACTTTTATGATAGGAGCGGGACTGTCTGCCGAAAGTGGAATTCCTACTTTTAGAGGAAAAGAAGGCTATTGGACCATAGGTTCTAAAAACTATATGCCAGAAGAAATGGCGACCCAAAAGATGTTTAAGAAATGCCCTGAGGAACTTTGGAAATGGTATTTATATAGAATAGCTGAGGCTGAAAAAGTGAAGCCTAATATAGGACATTTGATTCTCAATAAACTCGAAAAGAAATACCCTGAAAGCTTTCACCTTATTTCTCAAAATGTAGACGGACTACACACAGTGGCAGGAAATTCTTTATCTCATAGTTATTTTATACATGGAGATTTGTCTTATGTTCGGTGCAGTAATGATTGTACCAATACGTTGTTCCCTTTTCCAAAAGAGCTTAATTTAAGACATAGAACAAAAAAGACTTCAATAACGGCAGAGGAAAGGTCGAAGCTTAGCTGCGATAGATGTCATGCATGGCTAAGGCCTCATGTTTTGTGGTTTGATGAATATTATAATGAAGAATTCTTCAAGTGGGAAAGCTCATTAAAAATTGCGAATGAAACAGGGGTACTCATTCTTATAGGTACAACAGGAATGACGAATTTACCCCAGCATATTTTCGAAATTGCCTATAGAAATAAAGCTCAAATAGTAGAAGTAAATCCAAACGAAACCCATTTTTCTTCACTCTTAAAAGATTATCCCAATGGCGAAATATATTCCACAAAAGGAAGCATATTCTTATCAGAACTATTTGAAGCTTTACAATAAATGACTTTCTATTTCTTTCTAAAAAAGAATCTCACAGGAACTCCCGAAAAATTGAAATGATCTCTCAGTTTGTTTTCCAAAAATCGCTTATAAGGATCCTTAATATATTGTGGAAGATTACAGAAAAATGCAAAACTCGGTACTGCCGTAGGAAGCTGAGTTACATATTTGATTTTAATATATTTACCTTTTGTAGCAGGAGGTGGAGTATGATTTACCACTGGAAGGAAGAAATCGTTGAGTTTACTTGTTGAAATCTTGGTGGTTTTTCTTTCATAAACTTTCATTGCCTCATCCAAAGCCTTGTGAATCCTTTGTTTAGTAAGGGCAGAAGTAAATACAATTGGGAAATCTGAAAAAGGAGCTGTTCTTTTTCGGATCTGATTTTCTATATCACGAATGGTATTGGTTTCTTTTTCTACCAAATCCCATTTGTTTACTAAAACTACAATTCCTTTTTCATTCTTTTGAGCCAAATGGAAGATATTGATATCTTGAGCATCTAAAGTACGTGTGGCATCTAGCATGATGATACAAACATCAGAATTCTCTATTGCACGGATGGATCGCATCACCGAATAAAATTCCAAGTCTTCCGCTACTTTTTTCTTTCTACGAATACCAGCCGTATCCACCATAATAAAATGATGCCCATACATATTATACTCAACATCTAAAGAGTCTCTAGTTGTTCCAGCAATATCAGTAACAATATTTTTTTCTTTTCCAAGCAGTGCATTTAGCATAGATGATTTCCCCACATTCGGTCGTCCGATTAGTGTGAATCTTGGTAATCCAGACTCTAATTCATCTGGAATAGGAGGAAGCTCTGAGGTCACTGCATCTAGCAATTCTCCAGTACCCGAACCATTGATCGAAGAAATTGGGAAAAATTCTCCCATTCCTAAACCATAAAATTCATTGGCTTCAATAAGTCTTTCTCCATTATCTACTTTGTTTACGGCCACCAAAGTAGGTTTATCAATCTTTCTAAGAACACGAGCCACAGATTCATCTAAATCTGTAATTCCAGAAATAACATCCACCACGAAAATGATCAAATTGGCTTCTTCAATTGCTAAATCTACTTGTTTTCGAATTTCGGCCTCAAAAACATCATCAGAACCTTGAACATATCCACCCGTATCTATCAAAGAGAAAATTTGACCGTTCCATTCCACTTTACCATAATGACGATCTCGTGTTACTCCACTAAATTCATCTACAATTGCTTGACGAGTTTGTGTTAATCTATTAAAAAGGGTAGATTTCCCTACATTGGGTCTTCCTACTACAGCTACTATATTTGACATGATTTGTGGTGTTATTGTTGATATCCAAACTTTCTTAAAGACTTCTCGTTATCTCTCCAGTTTTTGCTCACTTTTACAAAGATTTCTAAGAAAACTTTAGTTCCTAAGAATTTCTCTATGTCTTTTCGAGCTTGGATTCCAACACGTTTGATGTCCTTTCCTTTATGACCGATGATTATTCCCTTTTGAGAATTTCTGGCAACATAAATTACGGTAGATATTTTGGTGATATTGGGTTCTTCTTTAAAAGATTCTACTTCTACTTCTACAGAATATGGAATCTCTTTTTGATAATTTAATAAGATTTTTTCTCGAATAATTTCCGATACAAAAAATCGTTCAGGTTTGTCTGTAAGAGCTTCTTTATCAAAATATGGAGGGCCTTCTGAAAGAAGACTTTTAATACGGTTCAAAAGAGAGTCTGTATTAAACTTTTCAAGTGCAGATACAGGAATAATTTCGGCATTTGGAAGTTCCACTTGCCAAAAATCCACAGCATTTTCCACTTCCACTTGATCCGAAGCATCAATTTTATTGATCAACAAAAGCACAGGAATTTCCATTTTTTTAATAGAATTAAGGAATTTTTCATCCTTTAGCTTACGTTCTTTTGGTGTCATCATTAAGATCATGATATCCGCATCACGTAAAGTTTCCTCTGCAAACTGCATCATATTGGTTTGTAGTCCATAATGCGGTTTGATAATCCCTGGAGTATCAGAAAATACAATCTGAGTCTCTTCATCATTAAAAATTCCGAAAATACGATGACGTGTGGTTTGTGCCTTAGCGGTGATAATAGAAAGTTTTTCACCAAGAAGAGCATTCATTAATGTTGATTTACCCACATTTGGGTTTCCAATGATGTTTACGAATCCAGATTTATGCATAATACCTGTGTTTTGAACCTGCAAAGTTATTGATAATTATGCGACATAGGTTGTTATTACAGATTTTATACCGTTTTAATACAAAGAAAAACCTTGAAGAAATTTTCAACAGCCTAACTATACCATATAAACACTACCAAAAATAGCACAACAACCGTCATGGGAACAATCAATAAAAGGTAGAGTGCCGATTGAATAAGCCCTGTAAGTATGGATTTAAACCAGCTAAGAAGATACATTTTCCGTATTGCCAATATGAGATAAAATAATACAACCAAAGCATAACCGGCAAGGATAAATATTCCTTCAAAATCAAGATAGTCGCCAAAAATGAGTAAAGGCATCATTAAAATATAACAGACGGCAAAAAAGTAGAGACTAAAGACAAAATGACCCGCATAACCGATTTTTAGTTTAAAGAGTATTAACCAAAACAAAAAAGCAAATACAGGAATGGACAGGAAAATTGTCAGAGGAATTTGAGAAACGATGACACTTAAAAAATCGCCTCCTTTTTTCTCTATGAGATTCCCAAATCCAATAGAGCTTTTTCTTCCCACCCAAGTGTCATTAAAAAAGCCCCAATTGTCAATACTAAAACTAAATGCCGAAGGATCGTTTTCTTCTAAAGATTTTGGTGCTTTTTGCTCATCTTTACTAGGTAAATCTTCAATGTTTATATTCTCAGAAACTGTTTTAGTAGTTGGTTTATCAATAGAGCTTCCGTGGTTAATTGCATAAGATTTTGTAACATAGAAAGTGTCATTTTGAGTATCCCAAATGGTATCACTTTTAATTGTCACTTCCGATTTTGTGGGAGAATAATCGGGACATTCACTTTCCATTGCACGATCTGTAAGTGTAATGATAAGAAAAAAGAGGAAGGAAATGAATAGATAGAATTTGGCAGGATGAAAATAATGAGCCCTTTGTCCTTCGTAAAAGGCACGAGCAACTTTTCCTGGACGGGAAATGAGTGGGAATATCGTTCTGAAAAATGCCGAATCAAATGAAAGGTAATTTGATACAGTATCTTTAAATAACAAGCCCATCGTGAGCTTTTCTCCTGCTTTCTGCCCGCATTTTGGGCAATATTTAGCATCAGTGCTTAGTTCGGTTGTACAATTTTTACAGGTAATCATATTGTATTTATTAGATTGTTATTGAATCAAAAACATAACGAATCAGATTCTAAAATTAATGAAATTTATTGTATCAAAAACACGATTTGAAAAACAGAATGGTCATATCTAAACTGAGCAAAGGAAACAAAAGTGGTAGCGCTTCAATACATTCAACTACTTCTTGTTTATTTTAGCTGAAAAATCGGGTGTTTAGTTTCAAAAAAAACAATACATTTGTTTACACTTTTTTAAAACAATCATTTAGAACTTATGGCTCAAGATTTATTCCAAGCGCCAGACTATTATCAACTGGACGAACTACTTACCGAAGAGCAAAAAATGGTAAGAGATGCAGCAAGAGACTGGGTAAAAAAAGAAATATCACCAATCATAGAACAATACTGTCAAGAAGCTAAATTTCCACAACATATCAAACAAGGTTTGGGAGAAATTGGAGCGTTTGGTCCTTATATTCCAGAAGAATATGGAGGAGCAGGACTTGATCAGATGTCTTATGGATTGATCATGCAAGAACTAGAAAGAGGAGACTCTGGAGTACGTTCTACTGCATCTGTTCAATCTTCTTTGGTAATGTATCCGATCTGGAAATACGGAACAGAAGAACAAAGAAAGAAATTCTTGCCAAAATTGGCATCAGGTGAGTTTTTAGGAGCTTTTGGGCTTACAGAACCTAATCATGGTTCGAACCCAGGAGGAATGGAGACAAAAATTGAGGACAAAGGAGATCATTATTTGCTAAATGGTGCAAAAATGTGGATTTCTAATGCACCTTTTTGCGATGTAGCCGTTGTATGGGCAAAGAATGAAGAAGGACGAATTAAAGGAATTCTTGTAGAGCGAGGTATGGAAGGGTTTACCACTCCAGAAACGCATAATAAATGGTCTCTAAGAGCTTCGGCAACCGGAGAGCTTGTTTTTGATAATGTAAAAGTTCCAAAAGAAAATCTATTACCCGGTAAAGATGGTCTTGGAGCCCCTCTAGGATGTTTGGATTCCGCTCGTTTTGGAATTGCTTGGGGAGCGATTGGTGCAGCCATGGATTGCTATGACACAGCATTAAGATATTCTCAAGAAAGAACACAATTTGGTCGTCCAATAGGATCATTCCAATTACAACAAAAGAAATTGGCAGAAATGATTACCGAAATCACCAAAGCACAATTGCTTACTTGGAGATTAGGAAACCTAAGGAACGAAGGAAGAGCCACTTCTGCCCAAATTTCTATGGCAAAAAGAAACAATGTAGAAATGGCAATGAATATCGCCAGAGATGCACGTCAAATGCTTGGGGGAATGGGAATCACAGGAGAATACTCTATCATGCGCCACATGATGAACCTAGAGTCTGTAGTGACTTATGAAGGAACACATGATATCCATCTTCTCATCACAGGATTAGACGTTACAGGACTAAACGCCTTTAAAAACTAAGCTACTGTAAAAAGCTTTTTTTAGGAAATAAATAATCGCCAAAGACTTTTTGAGTTTTTGGCGATTTTTTTTTGGAAAAATTTAAGGATGAGATTGATTTATAATATATCAGCCGATTTTAGAAAGGTGTATATATTGTATCTGAAATTTTATTAAATGATTAGCTACTTTTGGTGATTTCTTTAAAAAATAAGTAGTTTGTATTCGTTTAATTAACAAGTGTATAGTGATTAAAGGAGTAGATTTTAATAAAGAATAAAAGTCAAGACATCAGCTCGTATACAGTATGGCAGTCGAAAGTATACTCAAGTTTAATTAATCATAATACTCCTAGAAGTATCAAAAGGCATTTATTCGTACCTTTGGGTAAAATTATTTGATATGAAACTTACTGTTAATATAAAGGATCAAAGTAAGATAGCTGCATTTCTTAGTCTAATTAAGGAGATGGATTATATTGAGATTGTTAATGAAGATTCACAGGAATTGCCAGTGGAGCATAGAAATTTACTTGATCAAAGATTAAAAAGAATAGAAAAAGGAGAAACAAGCTTTAAAGATTGGGAGCTGATTAAAAAGAAATATGAAAACAAAGCCTTTTAGGATTGAACTATTAGAGGAGGCAGAACTTGACTTTGATAAATCATACGGATTTTACCATGAAAGTAGTCCAAAAATTGCTGATACGTTTTTAACAGAAATAAATATCGGTTTCGAGAGTATTAAGCATAATTCTACTGCTTTTCCAATAGTATATAAAGACATAAGAAAATACGTAGTAAAAAAGTTTCCTTTTATGATCTATTATCGCATTGAGGATGTGTGTATTCAAGTTATTGCAGTGTTTCACACAAGTAGAAGCCCTGAAATATGGAATAAGCGGATATAAAAGTACAAACTAAACAATAAAAATCATCATTACGTAAAAAACCTCATCAAATGAAGGTTCATATGAATTCTCACCAACTCCCAAAATAATTACTGAATTCCCAGCTTTTACCGTTGTTTTTTTTCGTTTAAAAAAAGCAAAAAACTTAGATTAACAGATTTACAAACTTATTGTATCTTTGTACTCTTAATTAAAAAGGTACCCGATTTATGAAAATGAAATTGTCTCACTACAACTTCGATTTACCTACGGATCTTATCGTTGATAGACCAGCGAAAAACCGTGACGAATCTAGGTTGATGGTTATCAATAGAAAAGATGGATCCATCGAACACAAAATCTTTAAAGATGTAATCGATTATTTTGATGAAGGAGACACATTTGTATTTAATAATACCAAGGTTTTTCCTGCTCGTATGTTTGGAAACAAAGAAAAAACAGGAGCAGAAATTGAAGTTTTCTTACTAAGAGAACTGAGTGCAGAACAAAGACTTTGGGATGTTTTGGTAGATCCTGCCCGTAAAATCAGAATAGGAAACAAGCTTTATTTTGATGAAGAAGAAACACTAGTTGCCGAAGTAATTGACAATACCACTTCAAGAGGTAGAACACTACGTTTTCTATACGATGGTAGCTATGAAGGATACCGCAAAAGACTTTTGGAATTAGGGCAAACGCCACTACCAAAGTTTATCGAAAGAATGCCTGATGCTGAAGATGATGAAAGATTCCAGACTGTGTATGCTAAGCATATTGGAGGAGTTTCTGCTCCCACTGCCGGAATGCACTTTAGTCGTCACTTACTCAAAAGAATGGAGATAAAAGGAGTTAACCAAGCCGAAGTTACTTTACACACAGGTCTTGGAGCGTTTCGTCCAGTAGAAGTAGAGGATTTGTCTAAGCACAAAATGGATTCAGAGCAATTTATTATTGAAAAAAATCATGCCGATTTGATTAATAAAACAATAAATGCCAAACAGCAAATATGTTGTGTAGGAACTACAGCTATGAGAGCTATAGAAAGTTCTGTTTCTACAAATCATTTACTAAATCCAGCAGATGGATGGACAAATAAATTTATTTTTCCACCTTATGAATTTAGAATTGCCAATAGCATGATTACCAATTTTCATCTACCAAAATCTACTTTAATGATGATGGTTTCTGCTTTTGCAGGATATGATTTCCTAAGAGAAGCTTATGATGTGGCAATCAAAGAAAAATACCGTTTCCATACTTATGGAGATGCCATGTTGATTCTATAACGATACATTGAATCGTAAAATCTTATAAAAAAGCTATTTTCTACTGTGAAAATAGCTTTTTCTATTATTTCTAAGAAAAACATGAAATACGAAATCCAATATAGACTGCTCAACGAGGAGGAAAAAAAGATCTTCTATAAAGATTTTATCACTTTTTTAAGTGTTCAAGGAATTGACGGAAAACTATGGAAGGAAACCAAGGAAAAAGAGCCTAAAAAAGCACTATTATTGTTTGCTCAATTTAGTGATTTGGTGATTCACAGAAGTTTGGAAAATGTTATTTTTTTGATGAAAGTACGAGCAAATGAAACCGAAATAATTTTTGCTGATGAAGAATGGATTCATATTCTATCCGTACCTGAAAACACAAAGGATATCGATCATTTAAAATTACTTGTTGATAACAATCCTTTAGTGCAAAAAACTAAAGTAGTTTATCCTTCTATGGGAAGGGAAAAATGGATTTTTATGCTCGTGGAACAACAAGGATATACACCCAAAAAGGAGGATTTTCGAAACCTGTTTGATACCAAATAAAGTCATTTTTCTAGCATTATTCTTAGCATTCTAGCATTATGTCTAATATTTGTGATATTTTTAGTGAAATAAATTCAATTTTGTAAAAAAAGATAAATACTATGAAAGTAAATAAACTATTGCTGGGCTTAGCAACTTTATGTGCTACTACTGGGTTTGCTCAAAAGACAGAAAAAACTGTTGATGTGGCTCCAGCTCCACTTTGGGAATATGATGCAGTGGGAAGATTGAATTTTTCTCAATTAGCACTTCAAAACTGGGCAGCAGGAGGTGAAAACAGCATGTCATTGGTAGGATTTATTGATGGTAAAGCAAATTATAAAAAAGGAAAGGCAAACTGGGATAATAGCCTTAGATTAGGGTATGGTCTTCTTAAACAAGGGGATAAAGAGATATTTAAGTCAGATGACCTTATCGAGCTAAATTCTAAATATGGTTATAAAACTAATAAAAATTGGTTTTATTCAGCATTTTTGGAATTGAAAACACAGTTTGATTACGGATTCCAAAATCCATCTGAAAGAGATACTGTTGTCTCAAATTTCTTTGCACCCGCATTTATGAAAACAGGTTTGGGTATGGATTATAAGCCAAACGATAATTTCTCGGTAAACATTTCTCCAGTGACCATGAAAAATACTTTTGTATTGAGTGATCAGGTAGATGAAACTCGTTATGGATTAGATGCAGGTTCTTCAGTAAGAACAGAGCTTGGTTTTAACCTTACTGCGAATTATAAGACAGAGTTGATGAAAAATGTAAAATATGAAACGACTCTAGCATTGTTCTCAAATTATCTAGAAAATCCACAGAATATTGATGTAAACTGGTCTAATTTAATTACCATGACGGTAAATAAGTATATCAACGTTAACTTTCAGCTAGATATGATTTATGACGATGATATTTTGGTACAAGAAACAGCTGATGGAAGAAAAGTTCCAGGTCTACAGTTAAAAGAAGTTTTGGGAATCGGACTTACTTATAATTTCTTAGGAAAGGAAGTGAAAAAATAAAATCTTATACCATTTAATGGTGTGAATTTTCCCATAGGTATAACCTCAAGAAAGAAAGAAAACACTTTGGTTAATTCCAAGGTGTTTTTTTTGTCACAAGGGTTGAAAAAAAAATTTGAAAAAGTGCACAAAAAAAAAGACTGCCTTCTCCAAGGCAGTCTCAACTCGCACAAAAAATCTTAGTAACAAATAAGAATTAATTCCTACTTGTTTCCTTAACTCTGATTCAAATGTATGACCTCTTTGGTGATTAGAGACTCGATAATCGATAATTGCGTTATATTTATCGATAAATAAACTTGTTTGTCATATTAGTGGTATATTTTTGATTTATAAGACTTTATGGGCGTTTTAAATGTAAAAAGGATATTAATTTTATACATTGATTTATTGGAATAACGCAAGTTTGTCTTAGTCATTATATTAAGGATATTGTTACAATTTCAATTAACTTTGTCTATAAATTTTCGCTATGATAGAAAGTATTTTTACCCTTGGAATTTTAGGACTTTTGGCGGGCTTTGTCTTTTCAATGCCTGTAGCAGGACCTATAGGAGTCGTTGTAACCTCTAATGCTTTAAAGGGACGAAAGCGTTTTTGTACTCGGGCAGCCTTAGGAGCAAGTATTATAGAACTATTCTACGTTCTTATTGTGGTATATGGGATGGCAAAACTGTATAATTATTATAAAGATTATGTACCATATATACTTCTTGTGGGTAGTGTTTTTATATTAGGCGTTGCTTATAAAATTATCAAAACAAAACTTGATTTTGAGCAATTTGATGAAAATGAAGACCTTAATTGTAAAATTAAAAATAAAGGAGGCTTAAGAGCAGGAATGTTCCTAAACCTCACCAATGCCACTTTATTATTCGGATGGCTATCCTCTTCTTTTGTTTTATTGTCTTTTGCTTCTTCAATTGGACTAAACATCGGAGGATTAGACATGCTTTTGAGTCAGAATATGGAAATATTAGAAGAAGGCACAAAAGCACTTGAAACAACTGTACAGGGCGAGAAGACCGCTTCAGATTTTATTCTGTCATTTGTTTATGCTCTTGGTGTTGCAATAGGAGGATACCTGTGGTTTGTATTACTTACTAATCTTCTAATTAAATACCGTAAAAAATTTAAAGTATCACATATCAACCGACTCATTCATGTTTTAGGGTATGTGTTGGTAGTCATTGCTTTGTTTCTTATTTATGAAGGAATACAGTTTCTAAATGTTTAATAAGAACAGTGCTCCTGATTTTTTTAAAAATAAGTTTTCACTCCTCATCTGAATTTCCAATCGGTATTAAGACTAAATTAACTCAAAAATCCTTTAGAAACCTTAATTTTACTTCCCAAAAGAAGAATTATACCGATTACTTGTTGAATACCACTTACTTCACTACATTCGCAAAAGAATTTGAACAAAGTATTGGTACATATCGGTAAATTAACAATAGAAATGGTATTATGTGGTTTTCTAGAAGACGTTTAAATAAAGCACTCAAGGAGGCAGAAATACTCAAGATAGATGATGATTCCAAAATTGTTTTTATGAGTGATGCTCATAGAGGTGATGGTGGTTTCTCTGATGATGCCGTTAAAAACCGCAATATTATGTCTCATGCTCTGGGAAGCTATTTTAAAGAGGGCTTTACCTATATTGAGCTAGGTGACGGGAATGAGCTTTGGGAAAATATCTATTTTAAAACGGTATATCGTGCTCATAAAAACACTTTTTTGAGGATAAAAGATTTTTATGACGACAATCGTTTGTTTATGATTTGGGGAAATCATGATATGGTTTATAGAAATCCTAAAACTGTCAAAAGACATTTTAGTGAAATGCTGGATGCAAAAACCGATAAAATGGTTGATTTTATGCCCAATCTCAAATACCATGAAGCTCTAAGAATACAGTATAAAGATCGACAAGTTCCGCTATTAGCACTGCATGGACATCAGGCAGATTTCATGAATTATTCAATGTGGAAATTCAATCGTTTTTTTGTTCGTTTGATATGGAAATGGCTTCAGTCTTTTGGTTTTTATGATCCTACTTCGCCTGCTCAAAATCATATCGAGCTTATTAGGGTAGAACGCAGAATAAAAAAATGGATTCATGAATCCAAAACGATGGTTATTGCAGGGCATACGCATCGACCAAGATTTCCCTCGCCAAATGAAACGCCTTTTTTTAATGATGGAAGCGGAGTGCATCCACGTTCTGTTACTGCTATTGAAATACAGTACGGATATATTTCTCTTGTAAAATGGCATATAATCACTGACGATATGGGATATCTTAAAATAGAAAAAGAAACCCTTGAAGGTCCCATGTGTTTAGAAGATTATTGGGCGGCTTTTGAAGCCTAATACAGAAAAGACATTGTAATGAACCATAAAAAAGCCTTCCGATTTCTCAGAAGGCTTTTGTCATTTTTCTTTGGTTGGTTTACCCAATGGTTTGGGTGGTATTATTAGTGCTTAGAAAGGTAATCTGCAGTACCTTCATGAGAAGCTTTCATACCTTCTTTACCTTCAGCCCAGTTTGCAGGACAAACTTCACCGTTTTCTTCAAAGAAAGTAAGAGCATCTACCATACGCAATGCTTCGTCTACATTTCTTCCTAATGGTAAATTGTTTACCAATTGATGTTGTACAACTCCATTTTTGTCAATCAAGAATAAACCACGGTAAGCAATTAGTTCTTGAGTAGCGTCTAGTTCGTCGCTTTCATTATAGAAATAATCTCCTGTTAAAACATCAAAGTTTTTAGAAATCGTTTTGTTTGTATCTGCCACTAGTGGGTAAGTTACACCTTTGATTCCTCCTTCGTTTTTAGACATTTGAAGCCATCCCCAGTGACTCATTTCTGTGTCTGTAGATACGGCTACAACTTCTGTATTTCTTGATTGGAATGCCTCCAATTTCTCTTGGAATGCATGTAATTCTGTTGGACAAACAAATGTAAAATCTTTTGGGTAAAAGAAAAGAACTACATTTTTCTTTCCGATAAACTGCTCAAGTGAAAAGTCAGCTTCTATTTGACCTCCATTAACTACGGCACTTGCCTTAAATGCTGGAGCTTTTTTTCCTACTAATACTGCCATTTTTTTGTTTTTTAGAAATTATAGGAACAAAAGTAGCACCTTTTATGGAATAGAGAGGTTAAGATTTATTAAAGTTTTTTATACTCATATCAATTTTATCTATCAGATATTTTTTTGGGAGTTTGGATGATCGATTTGATCTACAAAGGAAGATTAAACAAATTGATTTATAATAAAGTGTCTTTTTTTTCTTGCAAATATTCTTTCAGAGAAAGGAGCATCATATAACTTGCTCCCCAAATAATTCTTTCTTGCCAAAAAATGCATGGAAATAAACGAGTTTCCCCTGTAAATAACTCAATGGGTTTGTTTTGAAAAAAGGAATTGTCCCATAAGATTTCTAAAGGGAGCGAGATAAACTCTGCAACTTCATTTGGGTCTAAATTGAGCGCAGGAAGTGGTCCTTCAAAATCGATAAAAAAAGGTCTGACCTTAAAATTGGATGCATGGATATAAATGTCGGGTAGCCGATCTTTCACGGCTGAAATAGGAACCGAAATTCCACTTTCCTCAAAGCATTCTCTTAAACAGGTATCTAGAAGATTCTTGTCGAATCTTGAGTCAAATTTTCCCCCAAAAAATCCAATCTGATTACTATGAACTCCTGGGTATTTGTTTCTCAAGATCATGGCTATTTTTTTTTGAGAACTAAGTTCATCCTGATACAAAATAACTCCTACTGAAGCTGTTTTTGCATCTGGAAAATAAGTTTTTGGGAAAAAAAGAAAGTCGGGAGAAAATTCCATGATTATTGAATAAGTAGTAATTCTACGAATATAATCAATTAAATATTGAAGGCTAGAAAGCACTCCATTCTTTTGTAATTCATAGTATGGTACTTTAGAGTGAAGAATCCCCTATAATA
The DNA here is from genome assembly GCA_025210805.1 of Flavobacteriales bacterium. Classification (NCBI taxonomy): domain Bacteria; kingdom Pseudomonadati; phylum Bacteroidota; class Flavobacteriia; order Flavobacteriales; species Flavobacteriales bacterium. The sequence continues at coordinate 173,787 of JAOAQX010000006.1, read as the reverse complement.
TATTATTGCTTATTTTTGCGAATCTAATATTAATCGGTATTAGACAAATTAGAAAGAATCTTCCGTGAAAATATATCATCATATAAACGAATTTGAACATCAGAACAAATCGGTAATTACCACAGGTACTTTTGACGGAGTCCATATTGGACATCAAAAAATTCTTGAAAAGCTTATCGAAACTGCCAAAATCCACCAAGGAGAAAGTGTTTTACTTACTTTTCATCCGCACCCAAGATTGGTTTTGCAGAATGATAGAGATTTGAAGCTCATTCAAACCATGGATGAAAAAATTGCTGCTTTAGAAAAAATTGGCTTAGATCATTTAATTATTCATCCTTTTACAAAAGCTTTTTCTCAGTTGAGTTCTTCAGATTTTATTCACAGTGTTTTAATAGAGCAACTGGGAGCAAAACGTCTTGTAATAGGTTATGATCATCAGTTTGGTAAAAATAGAGAAGGTTCATTTGCACATCTCAAAAAATATGCTTCCAATTATCAGTTTGAAGTAGAGGAAATTTCTGCAAAAGATCTTAACGAGGTTACCGTAAGCTCTACAAAGATTAGAAATGCCATTCTTGCTGGTGAAATAAAACAGGCAAATGAGTATCTCACAAGATCTTATGAACTTCATGGAAAAGTAGCTCATGGGGCAAAAATAGGGCGAACTTTGGGTGTTCCCACCGCAAATATTTCAGAAATAGATCGTCATAAAATTCTACCAAAAGAAGGGGCTTATTTTGTGAAAGTGTTGCATGAAAATAAAAGCTATTTTGGGATGCTTAATATTGGTTTTAAGCCCACTTTAGATCAATCTCAAAAACAAAGTATAGAAGTTCATATTTTTGATTTTCAAGGAGATTTGTATGATCAATCTATAGAAGTTCTATTTTTAGAAAGAATAAGAGACGAGAAAAAATTCCCAACACTTGAGGCACTTAAAAAACAATTATCTTTAGATAAAGCATGGTGTCTTGAGCGAATTGATTAATGTTTATGGTAAATGAACACGAAAATAGGATTATTTCTGAATACAGATATTAAAGTTTTTGTTATTTTTAATCTGGTAATGAGCTCCTAAAGTATAAATAATTTGTGTTGCCAAAGCATCTTGATACTCCGCTAAGGTTTGCTCATAATTAAACAAACCGTTATCATGATAATTCAGTATCCAGGATTGGTTAGATTTTATTGAAAAGAATATAGAGATAAGGGCGTTATTGGTGCTTTGCTGAAAACTGTGCTTTATGGAGTTGATAATTAGTTCAATAATCAAAAGTCCTAAGTATTTCAAATCATCTTCTTGAATAGTTTGTTTATCAGTTATTTCTAAATGAATTTCGCCTTCATATGAAAGCCCATTTTTTAATAAAGAAATTACTTCCTCAATATAATCTTGAGTGGAATAGAGTTCGTTTTTAGAATAGATGAGTTTATGGATTTCTCCAATGGAAAGCATTTTGAGCTGAAAAGTTTGGGTGTCAAATTTCCCATCTTTTCCTAGTTTTTCCAATGAAGCTAAATTCGCAGCGAGTTGAATACTATTCATAATACGATGATTCGCTTCTTTGATCAATAAATCGGATTCTGCTTTTATTTCTTCACTTCTTTTTTGATGAAATTTTGCTTTCTGCTCTTCAATCCTTTTTTTCTTTCGAATACGTAAGCTATAAATAAAGATGGTCAAAATGAGTCCAAGAGAAATTAAACTGATCAGCCACTTAATGGTGGTGTTGGATTTGCTTATCTGTTTTTTTTCTTTCTCAAAAGAAGCAGATTGAAATTTATGTAAAGCAACGTATTTTCTAGAGGATTCATCGGTATTGGTGTCAAGTTCTAAACTAGATAAAGCATCCTCTATTTTTCCCATTTTTAAGTTGTTAAATACCCTTAATCTTTTTACTTTTGATTGAAGTTGTGAATGGTTTTCGATTCTGAAAAAATTTGATTCAAGCGTATCTAGATATTGATTTGATTGCTCAAAATCTTTTAATCTAGAATAGAGAAAAGCAATTTTGTATAGATGATTATGACTATATACAGAGTTTTTTTTTAGGTATATTCTTGAATGATTTAAGTGTGTTTTTAATTTTTCTGTAAGTGAATTTTTTTCATCTTTTGAAGCTTTTAAATTTTCGGTAATTAAATTTTTAAAGTCTTGTAAATTTTCGTGTTGATAGTTTATGTTTGAGTTTCTCGATTGGAGAAGTGCACTATCTTGAATAATTTCTTCAATACCCACCAAGGCCTTTTTAAAGCACCTTTGCGCTTCTTCCTTTTCATCAATTAGATCTTTTGCTAAACCTATGTTATTTAGCATGCTAACCCTTCTAAGGGGTTCTTGAGTTCGATCATAAATATTTTTATAAATTTGTATGGCTTTCTTAAACTGAAAAGTCTCATAATAGAGACTACTCAAGCTATCATTATAATCATCAGGAAGAATGAGGTGTTTATAGTTGTTGAAATCTATAATCACATCGATTACTTTCTCCGATGCACCGATACTTCTATAATATCTCGCTTTAAAGTTGAAATATAAATGAACCATAGCAGATTTTTCTGTTCTTCTACTGAACGCTTCTTCTATGGAGGAAAAAAGATCTTCTATCTCTTGATTTTTTCCAGTGGTATATTTAAACAAGAATAACACCTTAGCAAAATCTGCGTAGGCGTTATCAAAGCTTGAAACGTCCTTAATGGTGAGCTTTAAAGAGTCTATTTTTTTTAAATGATGTAAAGATTCCTTGTTTCTAAAGTCAAGAAACATGTCTTTAACAACTTGTCTATAAGTGCTTTTAAAATATTGATCCTGGTCTGGATAGTTCTGCCCAAAAGCATATTGATTATAGGATGCACTAATCAAAACAACAAAAATATACGTGCGAATATATTTTATCATCTGTTCTATATTTTTTATTTGAATCTTAATCTCATTTCAGGTCGATATTTTTCTGAAATGGGTATCTGGTGATTTTCTATTTCAAAATAACGATAATTATAATGAAAAATATGATCAGGATTTATCAAGAAACGAACATGTGTGCGAATAAAGCTTTTAAAATCATGTGATTCGCAGTAGTCATTTAATTTTCCTCTTACCATAATTTCCTTTCCATTTGTCAAAAAGAAATTTACATAGTTTCCATCACTTTGTAGAAATAAAATATCCTTGATGCTTAAATGATAGTACTTTTTACCATCGTTAATTTTTACTTTTGAATATTCTATTTCTGTTGCTTCATTTATTTTAGTAGTGGCAATATTGATATTTACTAAAAGTGTAGTATCATCATAAGGTTTCTTGATATAGCATATTGGATCCAGAGCAAGGACTTCTTTGATAGTTTGGTTGTCACAAAGCCCTGTGAGAAAAATAAAAGGGATATTAGGATAATCATCTTTTAACCTCTTACCAATATCAATTCCGGTGAGTGTTCCCTTGAGCATGATATCGATAATGACAAGATCTATTTGCTCAAAGTCACCTTGAGAAAAAAATTGTTCGCCTGAAGGGAATGTTTGGTGTACGTTGTAGCCATTATTGCTTAATATTTTTTTTAGTCCAGTAGCTAAGAAGAAATCATCTTCTATGATGGCTAAAGAGATTTGTGTATCCATTTTGATCGGGTGCGTTTATTGCAAAAATACATTATATTTTTTACACTGTTGCAACAAGTGTTTTTAATGATAAATTAACTTTTATGATTATTTGATTATCAAACAAATTGTGTAAAAGCATAAAGAACACTCTCGTTCTCGAGAGTGTTCTTTAAATAAACCCACAATTAAAATTTATGAACAAACGAAAGAATTAAATACGACCATTTATAGTGGTAATTTACTAATCACAATAATTAGTGAATCCAAAAGTTATTTAAAGCATTTGATTGTTCAGGTGCGGCAAATTTATCTTTGTAGGTTTTTTTACACTTGTTAAGAACATGATGTCACAGGTTCTGTTCCTCTTGAAGAATAGGATTTTCCGTTGTACTTCTGGAGTCAAAAAATCTTACTATCGCTTGGAGTCTTCAGTAGGTGAGATATATGGAGCTGCTATTCAATTTCACTCGAGCTTACATGAAAAAAAAGATATTAAGATTGTAGTAACGGACCGTACAAATAATTTTCTTTTTAACATTTTTGGTGCATTTAACATTAGATAAAACAAATATGATAATTATTAAATTTTGGACTTATGAAGATTTGGTTTATGTGATAATTGTGTTTTTTTTTGTGATGCTTGCGAGTTTTACCTTTTGGTATTATGTCCTTTTATACTATTAAACCATTTTTGGTGATAATGGCTCATCAGTATTACTTGTTGGAATGTTGGATTAAATACTTCAATTTTTTTTAAATAATAATGGATTTGTAGGCAAAATTGTCTTGTACGAGTTTTGCATTGCAAATAGAATGTTTAGGGATTGAGTAGAAAGACAGGATAAGTGGTATTTAGTACTTGATCGGGTAGTGTGGTACGAATGGTTTTTTTAAAATTTTCTACTCTTTCACAAAAACATCGGTGATTCTCACAAAATAAATGAAGAGATTGTGATAAAGGGTCTAAAACATTAGATTTATATAAAAATAAATTTTTTAAAATGAAACATCTGCTATTATTCGCACTAACTGGTGTACTTGCCTCAAATTTAAGTGCACAAATCGGTATAGGTACAACCAATCCTCATCCTTCCTCTATTCTGGATATTACTTCAGATAGTAAGGGGCTTTTGACACCAAGAATGACCACTGCTCAAAGAGATGCTATAAATGGAGGTTCGCCTTCTGAAGGTTTATTAGTTTACAATACAGATGCGAATTGTCTTCAGGTTTTTGCAGCTTCGCAATGGAAAGATTTATGTTCTGGTGGTGGAGGAACTTCCCCCGGTTCTGGGTCCAATGGAGGTTTAAGTATTTCTTCAATCACAGGAAGCGTGGGTGGGCAATACCCAGGCTTTGCCAATACATCAGTTTATAGAAATATTACATCAGAGCGTATCAACCTCATCAGTAGATCTGCGCAACGCACGAATATTATACATTTGGGCGAAAACAGAAAAAAATTCTATGTAAATTCTGGTGTAATTTATAGTATTTTACCGCAATATCGGAGTATCCTTACACCTTACCCGAGTTCAACTCTCAATGCCGATGAAACTGCCTTAGGAACCGTAGAGTTGAAAGCAATAAGTGAACAGGTGCCAAATAAAACATGGAAAGAATTTACTTTTATTCCTAATGGAGTAAGTCATATAGCCGAAACTTTTATGTTGGCAGAAGATGGATCGCTCTATGGTATGAGTCTTTACCAAGGTGGAGCTTTAACTCAACCCGCCTGGGGTATGACATTGAATTTGATAGATCCCAATAACCCCAATAAGGTGCTTAATCTGGATACTGCTTTATATTCAGGGAGTAAACGATATCAAATGACCCAGATGTACGCAAATGGGAATAATGTCAATATCAAATTCGATAATATCTTTTTAACAAAAAAACAAAACAATTTAGATTTTTCACTATATACATATTCCTATTCTGAGAACAAATTTTATTCTGCTGGGAGAAAAAGATCAAGTTCTTCACCTTATGTAAGTAAAGTTACGAGTAGTGAGTTGCATCAATCTGTAGCACCGGCAACGCTAAAGGAATCTTTTACTCTAAGAGAAGCCGATGTTCTTAATGATGTATTAGAAATGTTTAATACAAAACTAAAACGAGCAGCAGATGATGAGGTGACGTTTTGGGTAGAAAAGGATACCCCACGTGCTTTTATGATTACCGAAGATGGATTTGCAAATGTTGTTCAAGGAAATATAATCAGGCGTATTGAATTCCCTACAGGTGTCAGTGCGAAAAGTTATGTAGGAGAATATGTTCATGCACCTATTCTAGCGAGTGATGGAAAACTTTATGATTCAGGATTGAATTCAGCATCGTATGCACCCATTGTTTATACTTTGCGATACGAAACTCATAATGGAAAGAATTATTCTATTTATGAAAATCTGAATTTAAAAAATAAATTATATGCACCGAATGCTACTGATTTAAATAATTTGAATATTCGAAGTGCTCATGGAGGATTTGGGCAATCGGTATTTCTTACTCAGGATAGTGTCTTGTATTTTCATAGTAATTTACAATATTATATGACCAATACTGATTATACAGATGATGTAGTGAATTTATCTAATCTTTATTCTTTGAACCCAATAAAAAGGGTTATCTCTAAAATAAGCGGTAGAGGTGCTTTAGTTTGTGATAATCAGGAAGTTTCTTTTGTAGTTAATGCATACAATAATGGTGGGTCTTATGAATGGTGGACAAGAGCTGCGGGTATTATAAATTCTAATGTTCTAAGATATGATGATAAAGGGAATCCATATCGGTCTAATGCTAATTTTTTACCTGTACTGTGGTATAATTATAAGTCTATGTAACGTATTCTATCAAATCGATACTTTTTTACAAAAAAGCACTCTTTTCTGAGTGCTTTTTTTTGTATTAATACCATTTTTGGTATTAATTTATTCATAATTATCATACCAATTCATTGCTAAAGCTCAATTATGAATGCATTGATACAAGTGATTTTAGTAATTGGTATAATGCAAAGATGTGAATAAAAAAAAGCCACCAAAAATTTGTTTTGGTGGCTAACTAACATTCAAAATATACAACAACTTATATAATTACTCACTGATATTATGGACAAGTTGTATTTGATGAATTATACACAGCAGTCGATAAATTTAGAGCGCCATAAGTAGGTATTCCATCATCATTGGTTTCTAAGGTGTTTATAAAACCATTGGCTCCTACATTATTTATATCATAGGCGAAATTAGGATTCCCTTGTGCTCCTGCTAAGCCAGCCTCATAAGCATCCGAACAACCATCACCATCAGAATCGGTGTCTAAGTGATTTGGAATTCCGTCGTTGTCGAAGTCTTGAGGCGTACTCGTGGAGGTAGCTGCTTCAAATATCCAACCCATACTGTTTGCTTGTGCAGCATCCCATAGATGAAGTTTTGTTTGAGTGTATAAACTATCAAAACTAACTTTAAGTGAGTGATTACTCGAACTGTTTGCCATATTCAATAAGACTTCTTTTAAAGAATTTCCTGAATTAGAATAAGCTGTTGAGAAACTCGCCTGACTCCCGATGTCTGAGGGTTGATAATCAGCTGGATTTGTAGAATAATCTTGATCAAAATCTTTTACATTACCGATTTTATTAGAGTTATTGGGGTCTATATAGAATATGGCAGCGTCTCGACCAGGAGTTGGGATATTCGATAATGTAGCATTTTCAAATGAGTAGGCATCTTTTGTAGCACTATGGCTAGATAAACTATTTATTTCTGAAATATTCAACTCATCAAATTTCCATGGTGTTGGGGAGTATTGTGTTGTAAATAATAAAACAGCATAAGCCCTTGGACCATTTTTAAGAGCATTCCCACTATAATCTTTAATTTGTCCTAATAAAGTGAATGATGCAGGTACAGAGGCATTGGCATCATCTTGATACAAGTCCACAATATCCAAGGCATATTGCCCTGAAGCATCTGAGATTCTTAAACCTCTATATCCCGTATAGCTATTGAGACTATCTAAAGATGCTCCCCCATAAGGATTTCCGTTCCCAGTGGGAATAGTCGTAGCTTGATTCAAAACAATAGTTTGATATTCTTCTGCGTCTAAAATACCATCGTTATCATCATCAATGTCCACATTATTAGGAATTCCATCTCCATCTCTATCTTCTAAGGGACCAAGATTTGTTGATTGAGAACACCCTGGAATATTAGTCCAAGCAGTTCCATTATAAAACGATAGTCTTCCATCAGTGCAGCAGTCCGTACAGAATACAACAAGTCCTTCCACAGCCCCATTGATAGCACCTCTTTGGGTTTCAGTCATTCTTGGTGGTAAGAACCCTTTATTAGTGGAGGTAACATCTAAAATCGCCGATGCATCTGGATTTGACGTACCAATCCCCACTTGTGCTAAGGACAAAAACGGAATTATGAAAAAGATTCCTCTTATGCAATTTTTATAGTGCATTTTACTATTTTTTTTAATTAATAATGCAAAAATGCGGGTATTGAATCAACCAAAATTGTACTTAATACTATTTGTGATTTTGTGGCTTTATTTTGTGATTTTCACGAATAACAAAGGTTTTATTTAAAATTAATGAATTTGATATCAATTTATTAGGTTGTGTTTATTCTGTTTAAGAAAGGATGTATCATTAAATGCTAAAATTCGAAAAAGTCATTTTTTATAGTGTATTTTTCCCAAATGCTTTACTAACACCAACTAATGGCTTTCATTAGCCTATATTTGTCTCTGTGTGGTAGTAATGTATAACTCATTATATATTACTCTTTAAAACTCATTATATTTTGATTAGGGTGCGAGCTAATTAAAATAAAATAGGATGAGGAGTAGGCGGTTCTTCTGGAGCCGCTTTTTTTATGAGTATCATACACTGTGGTATGTATTTACATAAAAAAAACCAGTTTCTATTATCTAAAAACTGGTCTTGTCTATTTTTTTGTTTCTTCCTTTACTCAACTTTTTTAATGCTTCTTTCAGCAACCTTATGGTCTTGGATAGGACGAATAAAGTAATGATTAATCTTTGTATGATATTCTTTTTCTAATTTTAAATTCTTTTGAACAAAAGAAGTGTTTAGAGAGAGAATTTCAAAATTTAGGTTTTGGTGAATAATGAGACTATCTATCAAAGGTTTATTGGTAAAACTAAATCCCGAACCAAAATTTGTGGTAGATTTTACAAATTGATACCCTGGTTTTCCTTTTAAAATATTGAAAAAATCATCATAGTTTTCAGGATCTAAATACTCATAGGCAAAATCAACCTTTATAGGATTGGCAGGAAGTAAATATCCATTTGTATGCCAAGTCATCTCATCTATATGAGAAAGGTGATAAGGAATTATTTCACTGGAACCCTTTGCTGTCAAATTGTGCTTTAAGTTCTCTTGAGCGAGAATCAGTCTTTTATTGACCTTTGTTTCAGTCTCAGATTCATCAAGAATAAGATTGGTATTCAACTCATAGATACTCGTTTTCCTCTTTGTAGATCTAGAGAACCAAGGCATCGGTTGTTTTGTGTCTGCATGTACATAACTCAAAACTTTATTATCAAAATCAAGCGTACTTTCTTCTTTAGTACAACTCACCATGAGGCTTAATCCGAATACTGCTAAAATAAAATATCTCATGGGGTTTTATGGTTTACTGTTAGGAACAAATGTTCTAATATTAGACTCCACTACACCTTCTGGATAAAAGGTTTCGATTTTCCAATTATATTGAGCAAAATTAGTAGGTTGCCAAGTTTTTATTTCAATTTCAAAAACATCGTGTTCTCCAGTAGATTCTAGATAAACTGGCAGCGCAACTCTAAATAAATCTGGTGCTTTTAAGCCTGCGGTGTTTTCATCCAAATTACTTTTCCACATCGTAAGCCTTTGGTTTTGCTCTCTAGGCCCTTTCCATTTGAATTTTAGGATATTTTTCGGGTCTTCATGAAGTGCATTTTCATCAATTAATTGAGCAGGACGATTATCCAGTTCTTTGGTACATGATCCAAGGACAAAGGAAAAAATTATTGCAAAAAGAAATAAGATTTTTTTCATAGAACCAAATATATAAAAAAAATGATTATTGCCATACCATTTGAAGCATCTACTGACTAGAAAATCAAATTGAAGAATTGTTTTTTTAGTTATCTGAGAGCCCTAAAGTTTTGTTACCTTTGTGGGTTAATCAACCAAAAATATAATTTTGAAAGCTAAAAAAGAATCACTTATTGGAACTACGGTTATCATAAGCTTGATTGTGTTGTATTTCGGGATCAATTTTGTGAAAGGAAACAATGCTTTTTCTCTTGGATACAATACCTATGTGGAATATGATCAAGCAAATGACCTACAGGACGGTGCACCCGTAATGATTAATGGAATCAAAGTGGGGCAAGTAAAAAATATTGAAATCCTAAAAAATAAGAAATCGTCGATTTTAGTAGAGCTTTTGCTCACTACAGATCACCCAATCCCTAATGACACCAAGGCAGTTTTGAAGTCTAGTGGTCTTATGGGAGGAATGATGATTGACCTAGAATTAGGAGCTTCACAAGAACTCATAAAAGAAGATCAAAAATTTATTGGAACTGTAGAAGCAAGTGCCTTGGCGGGTGTAACAAATGCCATTGGCCCTATGACAGGGAAAATAGATGTTTTGATGACGCAAGTAGATCAAACACTAGCTGAGTTTAAAACACTAGCCCAGAACCTCAATAAATTTATGGCAGAGGCTAATCTGAATCAAAAACTCAACAATGTAGATGCTCTAATGCTTTCTCTTAAAAAAACGAGCCAAATAGCTCAGTCCACTTTACAAGAGATAGAACAAACAACAAGCTCAGCAAATCAAGCTATTCAAGATATTGAAATGAAGAAACTCAGCCAAAAACTTCAAAACACGCTTGATGAATCAAACAAAATGATTGCAAAGCTCAATTCAGACCAAGGAACTTTGCATAAACTCACAACAGACGAAACCCTTTACAACAACCTAAGTAAATCCACCGAATCTCTCGATAAACTCTTGAAAGACCTAAAAGAGCACCCAAAGAGATATGTTCATTTTTCTGTTTTCGGAAGAAAGGACAAAAAATAAAACAGTAAACAGAAACAACAAACAGATTTTTATAAAAAACTATGGGAATCATCTCTAATATTTTATTTGCCATTCTTTTGGCAGGAGCTATATTTTTCTTTACGAAGAATATAAAAAGGATTAGAAGAAATATCTTCTTAGGAAAAAAAATAGACCGCTCTGACCGTTCTGCCGAAAGGTGGAAACTGATGGCAAAAGTTGCCTTAGGACAAAGTAAAATGACGGTAAGACCTATTGCAGGACTTCTACATATAATTGTCTATGCAGGTTTTGTGATTATCAATATAGAAGTACTCGAAATAATCATCGATGGTCTTTTTGGAACCCACCGTGTTTTATCATTTATGGGAGGGTTCTATGATTTCCTAATCGGATCATTTGAAATTTTGGCTTTCCTTGTTCTTCTGGCATGTGTGGTATTCTTTGTGAGAAGAAATATTGTAAAAATTAGAAGATTTAATCTTAGTGAAATGAAAGGTTGGCCAAAGAATGATGCGAACCTAATCTTAATGATCGAAATTGCTTTGATGTCGGCATTCCTTTTTATGAATGCTTCAGACTATATTCTTCAAACAAGAGGAGCAGACCATTTTGTTCAAGCAGGATCATTTCCCATCAGCTCTATGCTGGTTCCTCTTATTGACGGATTGTCAAATGGAGCATTAATGTTCATCGAAAGATTTACTTGGTGGTTCCATATTATCGGAATTCTCTTTTTTCTAAATTATATTATCTATTCAAAGCATTTACATATTGCCTTAGCTTTCCCAAATGTATTTTATGCAAAACTTGAAGAAAAAGGGAAATTAGACAATTTGGAAGCGGTTACTAACGAGGTAAAAATGATGATGGATCCTAATGCCGATCCTTTTGCAGCACCAGATCCAGGAGCCGAAGAAGACACACCAGAAAGATTTGGAGCAAAAGATGCTACTGATCTTACTTGGGTTCAGCTAATGAACGCATATTCTTGTACAGAATGTGGGCGTTGTACCTCAGAGTGTCCTGCGAATCAAACAGGAAAGAAGCTTTCGCCAAGGAAAATCATGATGGATACTCGTGATAGAATTGAAGAAATAGGAAATTTCCAAGATAAAAACGGAGCAGATAAAGAAGACGGAAAATCTTTGATTGACGATTATATTTCCAGAGAAGAAATTTGGGCTTGTACCTCGTGTAATGCTTGTACAGAAGCTTGTCCAATAAATATTGATCCATTATCTATTATTGTAGATCTAAGAAGATATTTAGTGATGGAAGAATCGGCAGCACCTACAGAACTCAATATGATTTTTAATAATATTGAAAATAACGGAGCCCCATGGCAATTCTCTCCAGCAGATAGACTGAACTGGGCAGAAGAACTCAAAGAAGAAGAAAACAACAAAGAAGCAAACGCATGAGCAATCAATATACACAAGTAGCCACCATGGAACAAATGATGGCAGAAGGAAAAGCTCCAGAAGTACTCTTTTGGGTAGGATGTGCTGGTAGTTTTGATGATAGAGCAAAGAAAATAACCAAAGCATTTGTAAAAATCCTCAATAAAGCAGGAGTAAGCTTTGCTGTTTTAGGAACCGAAGAAAACTGTACAGGAGATCCTGCAAAACGAGCTGGAAACGAATTTTTATTTCAAATGCAAGCCATGATGAATATCGAAATTCTAAATGCTTATGAAATAAAAAAGATTGTAACTACTTGTCCGCATTGCTATAACACAATTAAAAATGAATATCCACAACTCGGTGGAGAATATGAAGTAATTCATCATACCGAGCTTATTCAGAGTTTGATAGATGCTGGGAAAATTACTATAGAAAACGGAACGTTTAAGAACAAGAAAATCACCTTCCATGACCCTTGTTACCTCGGTAGAGCCAATGAGGTTTATGAAGCACCAAGAGAAATTCTTACGAAACTTACCAATGAACTTCATGAGATGAAACGTTGTAAATCTCGTGGATTGTGTTGTGGAGCAGGAGGTGCTCAAATGTTTAAAGAGCCCGAAAAAGGAGATAAAGACATCAATGTAGAACGTACAGAAGATGCTTTGGAAGTAAAACCCGATATTATTGCCACAGGTTGTCCTTTTTGTAATACCATGATGACCGATGGAGTAAAAGCAAAAAACAAAGAAGCGGATATTGCCGTTTATGATATTGCAGAACTCGTTGCTAACGCTCAAGACTTATAATTTTAAGATATGTTTGTTCCTTTTGAATCTCTTTCAAACAATAATAAAGTATGGATATACCTTTCCGATAAAGCCTTTACGGAAAGTCAGCTACCTTTACTCAACAAAAAACTAGAAACACTTTGTGAAAATTGGCAAGTACACGGGAGTCCACTTCAAGCCTCTTATCAGCTTGTGGCGGATCAAATGATTGTTCTTTTTTCTGATGAAGTAGAGAATCAAGCTTCAGGGTGTTCTATTGATTCCTCTGTGCGTGCATTAAGAGAAATTTCAGAAACCTTTGGTGTAGAGCTTTTTGATCGTTGGCAAATAGCTGTTGAGGTGCAAGGGATTTTTGAAACCATGCATATCAATGATCTCAAAAAACGTTTTAAAACTGGTGAAATTACCGCAGAAGATTTCATTTATAAAACAACTCTTGGTTCAAAAAAGGAATTCTTGGAAGCAGCCAAAGAACCTATTTCTGAAAGTGCTTACTATACCATGCTGAAATAATTCAAAATAGTGAAAAAGGCCGAAGAAATCATTCGTAGTATAAAAAAAAGGGATTTTTCACCCGTGTATTTTCTTTCGGGAGAAGAACCTTTTTTTACAGATTACATTGCCGATTTAATAGATGACACTTTATTGGATGAAGGACAGAAAGACTTTGATTCTCAAGTGTTTTATGGAAAAGATTCCAATGTATTGGATATTATTTCCTCGGCCAAACAATATCCTATTTTGGCAGAGAACAGAATGGTTATCGTTCGAGAAGCTCAATTATTAAAAGGAATAGAAAAATTTAAAGACTATTTCCAAAAAATTGCTCCAAAAACGGTTTTGGTAATCTGCTACCGCCAAAAGAAAATAGATAAACGCTCGGCACTGTATAAAAGTTTCCCAAAAGAAATCGCTTTTTTGGAAGCCAAGCCACTTTATGAAAATGAAGCCTTCAAATGGGTGGAGAATTTTGTAACCGATAGTAAACGAAAAATAGCTCCAGGAAGCATTCGTTTATTATTGGAAAAAACGGGTACGAATTTAAGTTTGATCTATAATGAGTTGGTTAAATTGTTTATCACCATTCCCGAAGGAGAAGCACTCACAGAAGATATCATCGCCGAAAAAATAGGTGTTTTAAAAGAGTTTACCATTTTTGAATTACAAAAAGCAATTTCTACAAGAAATGCCTTACGTTGCCAGATGATTGTAAAGCATTTTGCTCAAAATCCCAAAAAGCACCCACTTGTTGTTACGCTTTCCTCTTTGTATAATTATATTACCAAACTCATTATCATTCACGGAATGAATACCCAAAATGAAAGAGAAATAGCAAAAGCCATTGGGGTTCATCCTTTTTTTGTAGGAGAATACTTAACGGCTGCAAAATATCTTGATTTAAGAAAAAGTGTGCAAATTCTTTCCTTTTTGAGAGAAGCAGATGTACGTTCCAAGGGGTATGATAATGTGAGCTTATCAGATGAGCAGCTCCTAAAAGAATTGGTGTTTAAGATGATCCATATCTAATCATCTTCCCAATGTCTAGTGATATTCAAAAATTTCAAATTCCTCATATAGAGAAAACCATCCGATTGTCTGAATTGGATATTACCCTCATTCCTCAAGTGGTTTCCAAAAGTCAATGGAAAAAATTGATTAAGAAAAATCAAGTGCAAGTGAATGGAAACATCGCAAGAACGGCTACTTTAATAAATCCCAACGATTGGGTAGAAATAGAATGGAAAAATTCAAAACTAGCGAAGATTTTTCCCCTTGAAATATCGGTAATTTACGAAGACGAATATTTAGCAGTCGTGCAGAAACCAGCAGGATTTCCTGTTTCTGGAAATTATTATAAAACAATAGAAAATGCTTTACCATGCAACCTGAAAAGGAGTAGAATTATGGCATTTCAAGATTCATTTCAGCCTTGCCACCGATTAGATAAGTTAACAGCTGGTCTTCTCATTATTTCAAAAACTAAAAAGGTGAGAGATTATTTCTCAAAATCTTTTGAAAATAAGACAATTGAAAAAAAATATCTGGCAGTTGTACAAGGTAATTTTACTAAACAGGAAGGATTTTGGGAAAGGGCAATTGAAAATAAAGCAAGCAAAAGTGGTTTTAAGGTTTTAAAAAGTGCCGAGTCCAGAAAATGGGGACCTTTGCATTTATTGGAATTAACACCTTTTACAGGCAGAACACACCAACTCCGTATTCACTGTGCAGAAAATGAAACCCCTATAGCGGGTGATAAGCTCTATAATGCCAAGAAAACCCCGCAAGATAAAGGGCTTTTTCTCTTTGCTAATAATATAACCTTTCAGCATCCTATTTGGAATGAAAAAATAAGTCTGAGCATCCCAAAACCAAAAAAGTTTGATTGGATATTTAGATAATTAACAATCATTAACAATAAAACACGGGTTCTTTTACCTGAATTTACAATAAAAAGATTTCTTAGCCCAAAATATATTTACTATCTTTGGTAACTAGACCTTTAAATCATTAATTATGAAAAAACTTCTACTATCTATTTTTGCAATGATTTCTTTTATTTCATTCGGACAAGAGTGGAGTGAATGTAAAAACCTTGAGACAACTTTTCAACCAGTTGTAGCAGGTTCAAACGCTGGTGAATATACAGTGAAAATTGACGTAAAAAACAATAAGACAGAAATGCTAAGCGTTTGTAATTATTGGTTAAAGGCAGAATCTGATGCAGACGTTGAATTTGTTATTGCAAACGAAGTTTGTGTTCCTATTAACGCTGGAGATACAAAAACATTTACCGCAAAAATAAAAGTAAAAAATACGGCTTTGGAATTTGTTACGATAAGCTTAAAGCTTAAAGACGGAATGAATACAGAGAATCCTGCATATTGTACTTTTTCAAAAACATTAGGTGTAGGAGATAAATTAAACATATCTGAATTAGAAGCTCAAGCAGAGTTATTACATACTAAATATTATGACTTAATGGGTAGAGAAGTAAAAGAGCCAATTGGTAAAGGGTTCTTTATCGTAAAGAAAGAGTATGAAGGTGGAAAATCATCAGTAGAGAAAATTTACTCTTCTCACTAATTACCTTCAAAAAAATAAATAAAAGCCATCAGCTTGACTAAGCTGATGGCTTTTTTGATTTACAATATGATAATTATCAAATAATATTTGCACAAAAGACCTTAATTTTAGGGCAATAAACATAGAAAGATTAAATTTTGTGAATCTTTAGTCATTATATTAGTAAACAAAGCTTTATCTATTTTACTATCACAAGTATTTATTATTTCTAGTAACTTTATACCGAGCCGGTTTTAACTTTCCTTTTTTTTATCCACAAATCAATTGATTTATAGGAAAAAAGAAAGAAAAACCATTAGAAAACCTGAAAAATCAATTCAAATGAGTGAAACAGAATTATTAGAAAAGTTTCAACAAAGAATAGACCGTGAGGAGAAGATAGAACCAAAAGACTGGATGCCTGAAGCGTATAGAAAAACATTGGTTCGCCAAATGTCTCAACATGCACATTCTGAAGTAGTAGGAATGCTACCAGAAGGGAATTGGATTACCCGTGCACCTTCGTTGAAAAGAAAATTGGCACTTCTTGCAAAAATTCAAGATGAAGCTGGACATGGACTTTATTTGTATAGTGCAGTGGAAACACTTGGAACCTCAAGACAAGAAACCGTAGATGCACTATTGGAAGGAAAAGCAAAGTACTCAAGTATTTTTAATTACCCAACATTGACTTGGGCAGATATTGGAGCCGTAGGTTGGTTAGTAGATGGTGCAGCTATTCAAAACCAAGTGTCTCTTTGTAGAACGTCCTATGGACCCTATGCTAGAGCTATGGTGAGAATTTGTAAAGAAGAATCTTTTCACCAAAGACAAGGATATGATATCATTGCTACTTTAGCACAAGGGACTCCTGAGCAAAAAGCTATGGCACAAGATGCCTTAAACCGTTGGTGGTGGCCTTCTTTAATGATGTTTGGACCCTCTGATAAAGATTCTCCAAATACAGCTCAGTCTATGAAATGGAGAATTAAACGTCAAACAAATGACGAACTACGTGAAGAGTTTATCACTAAAACAATTCCACAAGCAGAATTCCTAGGTCTTACCGTTCCTGATGAAAATCTTAAATGGAATGAAGAAGAAAATCAATATGATCATAGCCCAATAGATTGGGAAGAATTCTACCAAGTTATCAAAGGAAACGGACTGTGTAACAGAGATAGAATCCGTGCCAGAAGAAAAGCCGAAACAGAAGGAGAATGGGTAAGAAAAGCAGCATTAGCCTATGCGGAAAAGCATAATTAATAATCCTAGCTAAATTACCAATCACAAAAAAAGAAAAAATCATGTCAAATAATACAGAATGGCCTCTTTGGGAGGTTTTTATCAGAAGTAAAAACGGACTTCACCACAAACATGCTGGAAGTATCTTAGCTGCCGATGAAAAAATGGCAATAGAAAATGCCAGAGACGTTTACACACGTCGTCAAGAAGGGGTTTCACTTTGGGTTGTAAAATCAGAAAATATTGTTGCTTCGTCACCAGATGAAAAAGGACCACTTTTTGATCCTGCCAACGACAAAGTTTATCGCCATCCTACGTTTTACCACATTCCAGATGGAGTAGAAAATATTTAGAAAAAAACTATGGCAGAAAAAAATAATTTATTCGAATACTTGGTGAGACAAGCTGATAATCAATTGATTATTGGGCATAAAATGAGTGAGTGGTGCGGTAAAGGACCTGTTCTAGAGGAAGATATTGCATTGATCAATACTTCTTTGGACTTTTTAGGGCAAGCTCGTTCATTATACCAAGAAGCCGTAAAGGTAGAAGGTAAAGGAAAAACCGAAGATGATCTTCCTTTTCTCAGAACAGAAAGAGAATTTAGAAACTGCTTAATCTCAGAGCAGCCAAATGGACACTTTGGAGACACAATTGCTCGTCAATTTCTCTTTGATGCATTCTACTATTTCTATTATCAAGCATTAGAAAACAGTACAAATGAATTTCTTTCAGCTTTTGCTACAAAGTCTTTAAAAGAAGTTACTTATCATTTGAGATTCTCTTCAGGATGGATGAAAAGACTTGGAGATGGAACGGAAGAAAGTCATGAAAAAGTGCAAAATGCCCTAAATGATATTTGGATTTTTTCGGGAGAGCTTTTTGAAACTGATGAAATAGAAGAAACACTTCAAAAAGAAGGAATTGTTCCAAATATGGAACCAATAAAAGATCAATGGATGGCTTTTGTAAAAGAACAAATTGCTGAAGCTACACTTGAACTTCCGTCAGAAGCTTATGATATTATGAAAGGTGGAAGAAATGGAGTTCATACAGAGTATCTTGGACATGTTTTGTCTGAGTTGCAATATATGCAAAGAACTATTCCAAACGCAAACTGGTAATCTACACAAACCATGATTTCTATTCCAGATTATCAAAATACCATTATGGAACTACTGGAAGCCGTGAGGGATCCAGAAGTTCCTGTTTTATCTATTGTGGATTTAGGAATTGTTCGAGCAGTAGAAAAAAACAATAAGGGTGCATTTATCATTACGATTACACCTACTTATTCTGGTTGTCCCGCAATGGATTTTATTGAGCGTGATATTCGTGCTGTAATGAAAGAAGCAGATTTGCAGTTAGCGGAAATAAAAACCGTTCTTCATCCTGCTTGGACTACAGATTGGCTTAGTGAAAAAGGAAGAGTTGCACTAAAAGAATATGGAATTGCTCCTCCTGTTGGATCTCCAAATAAAGGATTCCTTCTCAAAGAGCACAAAACTATAGAGTGTCCGCATTGTCATTCACAAAGTACAGAAATGATCAGTCAATTTGGCTCTACAGCTTGCAAAGCCTTATATAAATGTGATGATTGCTTAGAACCTTTTGATTATTTCAAATGTATTTAGAGTAAATGATATAATCGGTATGAGACACTTGTGTCTTGTTTATAAGCTAAAACAAAACCCTCAGAAATCGATATTCGACTTTTGAGGGTTTTGTTTTAAAATTCCATTTCTATTTGGTATCTAACGTTGTTCTACCACCAAATATTCCCATTCTTTTTGAGTTTCCTTAATATTCCAGCCTTCTTTTTCCAAAGCAGTTTCGAGTGTCGAAAAATTTTGTGTCCAAGGTAATTCTAGAGAGTGTTTAGAAACACTATCAGTAGCATGAAAAAATAGTGTTCTGGTATAAGAGCTTAGTAATTTCGATATTTCTTTTGGACTACAATGCTTGATAGTGATTACATTGCTTGATCCTGAACTAGAACATTTTGTCTTGGAGTCAGAAACCTGAGGTGATTTGTGAGTAAGAAAATAGGTTTTTTTAGAACGTTTTTCTCTATAAACTTTTGAATCTATTTTATCCAGAACATATTTTCTTAGTTCTTTGATATGCTCTTTAGATTCTAGGCTAATTTCATAATTGAAGTATTCAAGATCTTTCTTGTTTTTCACCTCTATCAACGCCATGGGATGTGTGAATAACTGACTTACGAGAGCCTGTTTAGTGCATCCGTAGCAGTCAAAAATTTCATTCTTTACTGTATTAGTGCTAAAATAATTTTTACATTCTACTTCACCTTTTTTATTAACCCTTTGAGAGAGTTTTGCCCATTTTACAGTTCCTATTCCTTCCAATTTTGTCTCTTTATAGGGAATTTCAATGGTTTCGGTACAAGAAATACTGAGGAAGGCTAAAAGAATGGGGAATACAATTTTTAATTTCATCTAATACGATTTATAGTGATCATTTACGCTTATAGTATTATACCGATACATTGCTGAAAACTAATTGATGAATAAAATGAGGTCAATGAGTGTTGAACTAGTAATCAGTATAATTATTTTTGAAACGAATATATACAATATTTCAAAACAGTCTGTTAGCTCGATCGATCTTTTACAATATCCAACATGTTTTTAAATGGAATCGCTTTTGTGGCATAAGCCAAAAAGAGAGAAACACCAAGGAAAATGGAGAGATTTAGTAACCATAAAGAGCTCAATGAGGTAGATAAAAACCCAAAAGCCAAAACCACTAAAACGAAGGTGATGATACGGAAATAATAGGCTAGAGACACTTCAATCTTAAAATGTTTAAGTGAAAAAATGATTTGTACAACAGAAACAAAAATTTGCGTGATTAAACTGGCAATTGCAGAGCCCAAGGCTTGCCATTTTGGAATACAAATAAGATTAAGAACAATGTTGATCACCAAAGCAGAGAGCGAAAGAATATTGAGTAATTTAACATTTCCATTTGCGGTAAGCAAAGTCCCAAAAATATAAGTGGTGGAAATAAACACAAAACAAAACATCAGAACAGCAAGAATATGCGAAGAATGTTCATGTAAATCCTCATATTTCCATTGCATAATCTCATTTCCGAAAAACAAAGCAGCAGTTGCTACTAGAATGGAGATAGGAAACAATACCTGAAAAGAAATTTTCACTAAGGAATGAATACTTTCGTTCTTTGCCAAAAGCTTTGAAAACATTGGTAACAAAAGAGTGGCAAAAAGATAAGCAACCATATTTCCTGCCTCAAAAAAACGATATGCTTGTGCATAATAACCCGATTGAAGCGTGCCATCGGGAAGCATTTTTTCTAGCATGATGGTATCACTTTTATAGTAAAAAGTCATTAGTAAAACTAATAATGCAAAAGGATAACTCTTTTTGAGAATAGCAAGAGTGATTAGCTTATTCCAACGTGGAAGAACAAAAGCAGATTTTTTCCAAACCCAAAACAAAGCAAACAAAAAAGAAGTACCAAAAGCCAAAGTTTGGGCATAAATAAACCACATAATATCTAAAGGTTTCGGAAAAGCTTCACCCCATAATAAATACGCTGCAAAGAAAATAAGAAGGAGTTTATCCAAAACAGAAATAACACTGTCTAGCCAAAAAATTTGCAAACCAGCAATATTAGATCGCAAATAAAGAATCAATGCCATAAGAGATTGATTAATACCCAACCAAAGTAGCATTTTTAATTCCAGCTCTTGGTAACCCCAAAGTAAACCTAGCCCTAGTGTGAACATCAGATAAACGAGCACCAACATCAATTTAACCCCAATTAAATGGCTAAAATATTTTCCCATAAGTGAATGGTGACGAGAAATATGCTGAGTGTTATAGCTATTAATTCCTAGATCGAGAATTATTTGAAGTAAATAAGAAAAATTAAACACCGCAAAGTAAGTTCCATAAGATTCTGTTCCCACTGCATTGATCATTTCCGCATCAATTCCAAGAATATAGAATGGCTTGATCAAAAAATTGAGAAAAAGCAGAAAACCAAGGTTAATCAAAAACTTCCTTTGCATACGTTTGGTGCTAAATTTTTATCTTATACCGATTACGTGCTAAATTACTCACTGATACAACTACTTGTTCAATACTCACTACTTCATTTCATTCATAATAGAGCTTTCGCAATGTATCGGCATAATACCGGAGGGTAAATTAACACCATAAATGGTCTTATTTTCTTTTTCAAAATCTAAAAGATTTTGAAATCAGAAATACAAGTATCAATGAAACGACAAAAAAACATAATTCGTATGAATCAAGCAATATATTTGATTTAATTTTGTAAAATGAATATTGGTGTCAACGTAAGATTATTGCTGAAAAATAGGATAGAAGGTATCGGAAGATTTACCTTTGAGAGTCTTCAAGAGCTGGTGAAAATCAGACAAGAAGATCATTTTTTCTTTTTCTTTGACAGGGCTTATGATCCAGAATTTATCTTTGCAGAAAATATTACTCCTGTAGTATTTGGTCCACCAGCAGTTCATCCTGTTCTTTGGGATATTTGGTTTCAATTTCAACTCCCAAGAGTCTTGAAGAAATATGAAATAGACCTCTTCTTTTCTCCAGAGTCCTATGTCTGTCATTTTACCACTACTAAGCAAATTAGTGTGCAACATGATGTTAATTTTCTTAGGAATAGATCTCTTTTAAAAGGGTGGAATGGTTATTATTTGAGAAGAAATTTCCCAAAGTTTGCGCATCGATCAGATTTGGTCCTTACCGTTTCAGAATTTTCGGCAAAAGAGATTCAAGAAGTTTATGGATTAGAGAAAGACAAAATCCAAGTTTGTTATAATGGTGTTTCAAAGAATTTTAAACAATTAGCCCAAATATCCAAAAGAGAAATACAGAGAAAATATACAGATTCTCAACCATTTTTTTTGTTTGTAGGAGCCATAAGCAAACGGAAAAATATCAGTAAAACCGTTTTAGCGTTTGATGAATTTAAAACAGAAACAGGCTCTTCCATGAAATTCTTGATTGTGGGAAAACCCATGTTTTCTGATCGAGAATTAGAGACGTTATTCAACTCAGTTTCGCATAAAAAAGACCTTCTTTTTTTGGGCAGACAAACAGATGAAGTATTGATAGAATTGCTCAATGGAGCTGAAGCATTGGTGAACCTTTCTACCTATGAAGGATTTGGACTTCCTCTTGTGGAAGCGATGGCTTGTGGGTGTCCAGTTTTAGCAGCAAATAATAGTTGTATGCCCGAAATTGTGAAGGATGCAGGTTTGTTAGTTGATCCAGAAAATAAAGAAGCAATAAAAAAGGCATATTCAGACATTTTAGATTCTAAGAGACAAGAAGATTTAGTAGAAAAAGGCTTGGCTAGAGCCCAATTTTTTACTTGGGAAAAAGTAGCCCTAAATATTAGTAAAGCCATAGATTATGTTGCAAAATAAATACAAAGAAGAAGGCATAGAGGTAGGATGTGATGAAGCAGGTAGAGGTTGTTTGGCAGGTCCAGTGGTGGCCGCAGCAGTCATTATACCCGAAAATAAAATAATTACTGAGCTTAATGACTCAAAAAAAATGAGTCATAAAAAAAGAATGGAAGCTCGGGAAAAAATGATAGAGCAAGGTTATTTTTATGGAGTAGGAATTGTTTCTGAAACTGAAATTGATGAAATTAATATTCTGCAAGCTTCTTTTTTGGCAATGCATCGTGCACTCGATGAATTGAAAGAAAACTTTGATAGAATTTTAGTAGATGGAAATCGTTTTAATACCTACAAAGATATTGAGCATCATTGTATCGTGAAGGGAGATGCAAAATTTATGAGTATAGCTGCCGCTTCTATTTTTGCAAAAACAGAGCGAGATTTACTTATGGAAAAATACCATTTAAGCCATCCTGAATACGATTGGAAGGCTAACAAAGGTTATCCAACAAAAAAACATCGTGAAGCCATAGAAAAATTCGGAGCTTCGCCATACCATCGGAAAACTTTTAAACTACTTAGCAAGCAAACCAAATTGCCTTTTTAAAACGAAGATATATTGATAATGAAAGCCCTAAAATCACTCATCATACTACTCACTGTTATTCTAAGTGTATTTTCTTGTAAAGAAGAAGTTCAATATAAAAAAACAGAGAATATTCAGGTAATTCCACAAAATGCCGCATTAATTGTGGAAGGAAGAAATCTTAAAAAAACCAAAAAGGCTTTTGAGGAAATGGAATTCTCGAAACTATTGACCAATTCTAATAAATTCAATAGTTTTTTTGAATCCATTGATCAACTCAACAATCAACTTGATAACAAAGGTTATTCGCTTTGGGGAGCTTATGATTATTCTTTTTCAATGCACCCAACAGGCGCTAAGAAATTTGGACAACTTTTCATTTTAGACAACGAAAATGAGGAATTATGGCAAGGAGTTCAAAGTAGTTTGGATACAGAAGAAAAAAACAAAATTACTTATGATAATCAAGAGATTATCAGCCTTAAAAAATGGAATTTATACCTTACTCAGATAGAAAAATATTTTATTTTGAGTAACGAAGAAATTTTACTTAAAGATGCCATTAGACAATATTCAGCAGAAAATGATCTCACAAAAGATCTTCAGTTCCAAAAAGCATTTCAATCGGCAGATCGATCAGAGGTTGTAAATATCTACCTGCAAACCGAAGAAGGTTTGAAAATATTGAATATGACTTATGGAAAAACCTTTGAAATTTTTTCAGGCTTAGAAGAATGGGTGGCTTTAGACCTGCAAATGGATTCTAAAACCATGCTATGGAGTGGAATTTCAACTGTTTCTCCCAAAAACGATTTCTTTTTCCAGTTTCAAAACCAAGGAAAAACAGAGGCTCAAGTTGCCAATTATTTACCCTCAAATACTCAGTATTACGTAAGTTATCTTTTTCCAGAGTTTAATAATTACCTTCCTAAAAGACTCAATGTTTTGGAAAGAAATCTACAATTTGAAAGTTATAGAAGTTATAGAAAAAAACACAAGGTAAAAGAAAAACAACTTGCTAAATCTATTGATAATGAGTTTTCTATAGCGTATTGTGGAAACACAATTGAAGATCAAAATAAGGTAGGACTCATCAAATTAAAAGATGCCGAATTTGCCCCAGATTTTTTAAATGCATCTGAGGATATTTATAGAGAAGTAAACATTTCTAGCTTTAAAAACCCTGAGTTATTATACTATTTTTTTGGAAGTTTTTTCAAAAGTTTCAAAAGTCCAAAAGCCATTGTTTTGGATGAGTTTCTTATTGTTTCTGACGAAATAGCAAATCTTAAAGCAGTAGTAAATGACTACAAAGCAGATAATGTTTTGAGCAAGCAAGAAGCTTATAATCAGATAGCAGAAGAATTAAATACCAATACCAATGTTCAGGTTTATATTTCTGATGAAGCCCTAAAGCTTTTCCCGATGCAAATGGCTAATGATAAAAATAAAACTCAACAGAAAGAGGTCGGACAAAGTATTCAGAACCTAGGTAAGGTAATGATGCAAATTAGTGCAGAAGATGATTATCTACAAATTAATTTAGCCAATAAGAATCCTAAGGTTGAACTGCCAAAAGAGGAAACAAAATTAGCCTGGAGTTTAAGCTTGGAAGCTAAGCCAAGAATGGCTCCACAGATTGTAAAAAATCATCAAACAAAAGAAAGAGAAATAGCTATTCAAGACAAAAACAATATTCTTTATTTGATTTCACAAACAGGTAAAATTCTTTGGAAAAAGGAATTACCAAAACCCATTTTAGGAAATATTAATCAGATAGATATTTATAAAAATGGCAGACTTCAATTACTTTTCAATACAGAAGACAACCTGTATTTACTGGATAGAAACGGAAAGAAAGTGAAAGGTTATCCTGTGAATTTACCTTCTCAGGCACAGGCAGGTCATGGATTATTTGATTATGATAGAAATAAAAATTATCGAATTCTTGTTCCTTGTGAAAAAAATCTTGCGATGTATGATGCCCAAGGAAAACCTGTGAAAGGGTGGAAAGCTTGGAAGCAAAATACAGCAAGTACAGGAATGCCACAACATTTGAGAGAAAAGGGTAAAGATTATCTCCTTATTCCACGTAGTGGAAACAAAGTAAGTGTTCTAAACCGTGTGGGAAAAACAAGGATTAAAGTGAATGAAACCATTCAAATACCCGATGGGAGTATGTTTACGCTTTCAGACAGAGCCAATGTTCTTTTTGAAATCTTAGGAAAAGAAGCTTTTTATGATATCCGATACAACGGAAGTGTAAAACCAAGAGCCCATGGAATGAGTAATATTTTCTATCACAATAAGCATGGCAAGAATATTTATTTATCCAATAAAAAACTCTTTATAGGGAAAGAGGTTTATGAGTTTGAAAATGAACTACTTCAGTCTTCATTGGCGGTTAATTCTAAAAATAATTTTTTCGCTGTTAATAATCCTGCCTTAGATGAAATTTACCTCATAGACACCGAGGGAAGTTTGAAAGATGGTTTTCCGGTATTTGGAAATACTGCACCTGGAATAATTAGTTCTAAAAACCATTTATTATTGATTTCGGGAGCAAGCGATGGAACACTTTATGGGTACCGAGTACGGGTGGAATAGAGGAAGAAATTAGGTGCGAAATAGTTTTATTATTGCTTTTTGATTAAATATTATAGTTTTTATATTACAACAATATTTTTATGTAATATTGTAATCCCTACTAATGCAAATATAAATATCGTACATGAAGCTCAGTTGCATTTTAATTGTAGAAGATGATGTAATTATTGCCAAAGCTTTTGCTCATTATCTGATACAAAAAGGTTATGAGAACATTAAAATAGCAAGGACATTCAGTCAAGCGATTGCATGTATTAATGAATTCTCTATTGACATTGCATTACTGGATATTAATTTAAATGAGAAAAATTCGGGAATCGATTTAGCAAAAATTTTGGTTAAACAAGAGAATATTCCATTTGTTTTTATTTCCTCTCATTTTGATGATGAAACTATAGAGCGTGCAAGGGCAACACATCCGAATGGTTTTTTAACAAAACCAATAAATAAAGATACATTATATACTACACTAGAAATGATATCATTAAATAGTAGAGATGCTGATGATGTTCTAATTATTAAAGATGGATATAGTACTATAAGGTTGGATATTCGTAAAATTCTCTTTATTGAGGCTGATCATGTTTATGTAAATATTTATTTAGAAAACAAGAATGCGCCAATTTTGGTTCGAAATTCTCTTCAGAATCTTGAGCAACTAATCCACTCTAGTGATTTTATCAAAATCCATAGAAAATACTTAATCCATACAAAAAAGGTTGAAAAATATAATTCGTCCAAAGTATTTATAAATGGTACTGAATTACCAATTGGTACTACACGAAAAAAGAATGCTTTAAAACTTTTAGGTAGTCTATGAAGTGTTTATATCAATTATATATGATAAGATTTTACTGTGAATTATTCCAATATTGCCATCGAAAGATAATTTCTAATTTTTTAAAATGAGCAATTGCAAATTATTAATTGTTTCTTCTTTATTTTGGTGTTTTTTCATCTGTTTGATTCCTGTTCAAATAGGTTTTTCTAAAGACCTAAAACCTTCATTTGGAAGAGATTTTTTTACGCATAGAAATCTTCAAGAAATAGATAGTTTTATTCTATTTTCAAATTACGATAGCACGGCATTGATGTATCAAAAAGCAGTTATTCTAGATGCCAATAATTACAATGAGAAAGCATTAGATATACTGTTGAATATTTTAGAAGACCAATACGAACTCTCAGATTCCATTCGAATTTCTTCATTAATAACCTCTTCTTTATTATATGAAAAACTCTCAATGTTTGATAAGAGCCTTGAAATGTTAGATGCTTCAAAAGCGGAGATAGAGAAAACAAAATTTTATTCATTAAACCCTTTTTATTACTTGAGAAAATCTTCTCTATATAGAGTGCAAAATGATACAGTTTTAGCTGAAAAGGCATTACAAAATGCAATTTATTGGGGGAAGATTTATAAAGATTATAACAATCTTGGTCAATGCTATATGGTAAAATCTTTTCTTGAGTTTAAGAAAAATCCTTTCAAATCTAAAAGTTCAATAATGATGTCTCTAGAAAATATAAAGCACTCTAAGGATAAAAGGGGGCTTACTGTGATGCTTGCCCATTTAAGTAATTGGCATAAGAAATATGGAAAAATAGATTCAGCGTATTACTATATAAATTCAGCAATTGATACTTTCTTTTTCTATGGTGGAACAGATGAGTTTACATTTTTATTCCTTGCACGTTCAAGAATATTAGAAGCTCAAAAAAAAGCAGAATTAGCATTGAAAGATTATAAACAGTACTATGAATATACCATTAATAATATTAAGAGAAGAAACAAAGTGGAAATTGTCCAAATCACTGAACAATATGAAAATGATAAGATAAAATTAGCTTTATCAAATAAAGAAAAAGCTCTTGAAGTTAATAAGAGGTATAATGTCTTAGCATTCATTAGCTCTACCATTTTTTTTCTATTAGCTCTAACAGCGTTTCTATTACTTAAACGTGGAAATAGGTTATATAAAGTCAAAAACGAGATTAATAGGAAGTTAAAAAAGGCAATCAAACGCGAAAAAATACTACTTAAGGAATTACACCACAGAGTTAAAAATAATTTACAGCTTATTGTTGGACTTATGGAGCTCCAATATGAAGAAAATTCAGAGATTAAATCAATTAAAAATCAAATTTTCAGCATATCTGCAGGACATGATTTAATTTATCAATCGTCCTCAGAAGAAATGGTTAATGTTTATGAGTATATGTCTCATTTAGTAAAATATATGATTTCTAGTTACCACTTTCAATTAAGTCCTAAAATAGACATTGAAATTGAAGAATCTTTTGAGCTTTCTTTGGATAAAATGGTTACTATTGGACTTCTTTATAATGAATTAATAACGAATTCTATTAAACATGCACAAATCCCTAATAAAACTTTAATTATGACATTAAAAATGCAGTATGAAGAAAATAATCAATTAGTGATGAGTTATATTGATAATGGTCCTGGTCTAAACAAAAAAAGTAGGGGCTTTGGGAGCGTTGTTATAAATTCTACCTTAGAGCAGTTAGAGGCAAATATTCAAATTATAAGCTCAAATAATGGTTTGTCATTAACGATTAGTGCACCATTAAATAAATCAGGATCTAAAAATTGAAAAGATATTTTTAGATCCTGAAATTCACTTAAGAAAATTAATAAGCTAGGTGGCTTTTTCCAATATATCTTTCATTTCCAGCATGATCTTTTACCCATAATTTATACCAAGCAACATAGTCATCATTGTCAGGAAGACCGGTAACAGGGAAGTAATGAGTTCCATATGCTGTGAAAGACCACGAATAAGTTTGTGAAATGGGTGTCGTTCCTATTTTTATTTGCGAGCCACTTCCATAAGTGTAATTCCCACTATTTACATCATTAATAGCATTAGCAGGTGCACAACCAGAGCAACCAGCTTTTGGATAACTATATATTTCATAACGAAACTCTTTGACACCAGATCCTCCATGATCCGTCAAGCCATTCCAAGAAATATTTCTAATATGATCACTTGCGTCAGCAGCGGGTTCTGTTATATAATAATTGGAAACACTTGGAGCGATATTGTCCAAGGTTCTGGCATTTCTTCTGTTACTCCATGATGATTTACTTCCATCTGCTGCTACAGACCTAATCCAAGAATAATAAATGATGTAGCTGCTTAATGAAGGAATATATCGATAAGTGGAATTTCCTCCATTTACGATGTAGGTTGGAGAGGTTGTAGAGCTAGGAGCCGAAGATGAGGAGCTCCTATAGACTTCATAGCTTGAAGCTTGGTTAACAGTGCTCCAATTTACTCTAAATTGATTTGCCGAAACATTCGTGATGGCATTCTGGTAAGGTGTTCTTATATTGGTTCTTACAGGTTGCATTCCGCTCCATTCTGATTTATCTCCAGAACTGTTTTCAGATCTTATCCATATATAGTAATTAGTATATCCCGTTAAGCCTGTTATGTTTCGATAAGTAGAAGAATTTGGTATGGATGCAATAGTGGCAGTGGTGCTTAAAGTAGGGGCAGTGTTCGATGTGCTAAAATAGATCTCAAAACTAGAAACATTACTAGTGTTAGCTATTGTCCAGTTTGCACGAGCTGAGCTTGCTGTGATGTGACTTACTGCTTGTTGAGTAGGTGGGATGATGTTCTTTGTTCTATGATTTATAATATTACTAGCATTAGATAAGTTAAGGAAGGGGTCAATAGAACGAATATGGAATTCATAGGAAGTATTTGGATTCAATCCAGTAGAAACGTATGTAATTGTAGGAGCATCAACAGAGTCAATAATTGTCCCATCTTGAGAGATAAAGTATTTTTCAGTAGAAGTATTATCAAATGCTGGTGACCATGCTAGTGAAATAGAAGTTGATGTAGAATCCGTTACTCTTAAATCTAATATAGCATTTGGAGCGATATTATCAGAGCAGAAGGATTGCCAGTCGGTTCCATTATGATAATTAATGCATCTATCAGATAAGTCGTAAATAGTTAAACCTTCTGCGGGATTAGAGATATCACTATGATGACGGATTCTAGGTAGTAAAAACCCTTTATTTGTTGAATGTACGTCTAATACACTGGAAGAATGCGGAGTGGTTGTTCCTATTCCTATTTGACTGAATGCTTCAACGGAAACAAAAATAGTTAACAGGGACAAAAGGAAACAAGAGAGCGATTTTTGCGAAGTAGTCATAATTAGTTTCTTTTTAGCAAAAAAAATACTTTAAGCTCTTGTACTTATTACCGAAAATACCCTTTGTTCTGAAAAGCACTTTATATGTTCTGAATAAAGATGCTCATTGAATAGCATAAATAACTCCACTCAAAGCCTTTTTTGTACCAATTAAACTTTGTTATATACTAATCGTCTAAAAGTTATAGCGATATCAAGTAGGTTTAGGAATAATTTACTACTTTCGTGAAAACAAAAAATAAAATTAAAAACACAAAAAATTATGGATTACATGGATAAAATTACTTCAATGCTAGTGGAGTATGCCCCAAAAGCTTTAGGAGCTATATTAACGATTATTATAGGATTTTGGATTTCTAGCCTTATTGCCAAATTAGTTGGAAAAGTGTTGGAAAAAAGAAAAGCCGAGCCTTCGTTAATTCCTTTTCTAAAATCCTTGACAGCTATTACCATTAAAGTTTTGGTGTTATTGAGTGCTGCCGCTATGTTTGGACTAGAAACCACATCTTTTGTTGCAGTATTAGGAGCTGTAGGTTTCGCTGTTGGTATGGCACTTCAAGGAAACTTGAGTCACTTGGCATCAGGAATCTTGATTCTCATCTTTAAGCCTTACCGTGAAGGAGATTTTATTGTAGCTCAAGGATACTCAGGGACCGTAAAAAGAATTGAAATATTCAATACTGTTTTAACCACACTTGATAACAGAATTATTATTATTCCTAACGGAAATGTTACAGGTGGTCCTATCGAAAATCTTACGGCAAATGATATCAGAAAAGTTCCTATGACCTTCGGGATTGGATACACAGATGATATTGATAAAGCTCGTCAAGTGATTCAAAAAGTGTGTGATTCTTGCCCAGAAATATTAAAGGACAAACCAGTAGATATTTTGGTAACAGAACTAGCTGATAGCTCGGTGAATTTTTCTGTAAGACCATGGACAAAAACAGAAGATTACTGGACGGTTTATGCTTTTATGCACGAAGCAATCAAAAAAGAATTCGATAAAGAAAATATCGGGATCCCATTTCCGCAAATGGATGTACACGTACACAATAATGCATAATATATAGGAATATATTATCAAAATTAAATACGCTAAGACCTGATCATTAAGTTGATTAGGTCTTTTTTTGTTGACACTACATTGTATAACAAAGGATGTTTTCAATACTTGTAATAATATAACATAGTGATTTATATTCTTAACATAAGAATGAAAGCATTCATCGAACTTAAAATGAAAATAACCTAATAAAATTGTGTAAGAAAAAAAGTTTTATTTTATTTGCATCATAAAACAAAAAATAAAATCATGAAAAGAATATTATTAGGTATTGCTGCTCTTAGTATGACCAACATGGCATTGGCACAAGATTTACCATCTAACCCAGAGCCAGGAAAATGCTATGTGCGTTGTATTACTCCTGATGTTTACAAAAACGTTGAGGAAAAGGTAATGACAAAGGCAGCTTATAAAAAATTAGTTGTTCACCCAGCAAAGTACAAAACTGTAACAGAAAAGGTTGTTGTAAAGGATGGGTATAAAAAATTACAGATTGTTCCTGCAACATTCAAGTATGTAGAGAAGGAATATACGGCAAAAGATGCTTCAAATAAACTGAAATATCATAAAGCCACTTTTAAGAATAATGTAGTTACTGTAGAAACAGCTCCAGCATATTCTAAGTGGGAAATGGGAGAAAAAATTCCAAATTGTACTTCAGCTGATCCTAATGACTGTAGAACATGGTGTTATAAAAGCTATCCAGCAGAAAATAAAGAGGTGGCTACAAAAGACCTTGATAAAGATGCTCACACAACATCTACGCCAGTAGATAAGATTGTAAAAACTTACAAAGTAAAAGTTGTAGATCAACCAACTACTACAAAAACTATCGATGTACCTGCTGTTTACAAAACAATCAAGAAAACTGTTTTGGAAAAAGATGCATGGACAGAAACTATAGAGGTACCTGCTGAATATACGACTATAAAGAAAGAAGTTTTGGTGACAAAAGGTGGTCTTACTAAATGGGAAGAAGTTGACTGTAAACTTACACAGTATAACCTTCTACCAATTAACTATGATTTAAACTCTGCTAAACTTCTTCCAGAAGCTAAAAAGAAAATTGATGAACTTCTATTGCCAATCTTAAACGATAAGAAAAACGTATCAGTAGAAATTGCTTCACATACAGATTCAAGAGCTTCGGATTCTTACAACCAAGATCTTTCTGAGAGAAGAGCACGTTCTGTAGTAAACTACTTAATCCAAAAAGGAATTAACCCTTCAAGATTAGTAGCTAACGGATACGGAGAAAAGCAATTGAAAAACAGATGTTCAAATGGTGTTTCTTGTACTGAAAGAGAGCACAGAGAAAACCGTAGAACTGAGTTTAGAATCATTTCTCAAGGAAAAAAATAATCGGTAAAACGATTAGATTAAGTGTAAAAAAAACCGCTTTAGACTAGTAATTAGTTTAAAGCGGTTTTTTTATGTTCGAAATACTGTTAGCTAGCCATTAAGTTCTTTAGCTAACTCTTCATTCTGCAGGTCTATTTTGCTTTTGAGAGCTTCTTTGTAGGTGATAATATTTTGCATAATAGCCTCATTCCCTGTTGCTATAATTTGAGCAGCTAGAATTCCAGCATTCTTAGCTCCATCAAGAGCAACAGTAGCTACGGGAACACCACCTGGCATTTGAAGAATGGAAAGAACAGAATCCCATCCATCAATAGAATTTCTTGATTTTACAGGAACTCCAATAACAGGAAGAGGAGAAAGAGATGCAACCATTCCGGGTAAGTGAGCGGCACCACCTGCACCCGCAATAATAGTCTTCAAACCTCTTTCGTGGGCAGATGAAGCATATTCAAACATCCACTCGGGCGTTCTATGTGCAGATACAATTTTTATTTCTACAGCCACTCCTAATTCTTTTAAAATATCAATGGCTTCTTGCATTACAGGGAGATCAGATTTACTTCCCATAATAATTCCTACTTGTGGTTTCATGCTATTTTGTTTTTACTTTTAGTAATTCTTTTGAGCTACGGGCAATTTTTTTAGCTTCTTCTAATTTATTAGCTAAAACAGTGATATGTCCCATTTTTCTATAAGGTTTTGTTTCTTCTTTTCCATAGATATGAACATTCACTCCAGGCATTTTAAGCGTTTCATCAAGACCCTCGTAAAAGACTTTCCCTTGATGCCCTTTTTCCCCTAAAAGATTAACCATCACTGATGGTTTAATAATACTTGTGTCACCCAGAGGAAGATTAAGAATTGCTCTTAAATGCTGTTCGTATTGAGAAATTTTGTTTCCTTCTATTGTTTGATGCCCTGAGTTGTGTGGTCTTGGCGCTACTTCATTTACCAAAATATCTCCGCTTTTTGTTACAAACATTTCTACAGCTAAAATCCCTACTAAACCTAGTTTTTTGATTACTGAAGTAGCAATTTCTTCTGCTCTTTTTTGGATAGAAGAGTCAATTTCGGCAGGAGAAAAAAGAAACTCTACCAAATTTGCTTCTTCAGAAAATTCCATATCCACTACAGGAAAACTCTTAATTTCTCCCTGTTCGTTTTGTGCAACTATTACAGAGATTTCTGTTTCAAAATCTACCATTTCTTCCAAAATACTTGAAGCATCAAAAGCATTTTTGAGATCTTTTTCTGAACGTAAAACGGTTACTCCTTGTCCATCATACCCCCCTTTTCTAAGTTTTTGAACCCAAGATTTTCCGTCGTATTGCTCAAGTAAATCTTCCTTGTTCTTTAGGAATTTAAAAGGAGCGGTAGGAATTCCATTTTCGGCATAAAATTGTTTTTGGAGTCCTTTGTCTTGAATAAGGGCTATTAAATCTGGCTGTGGAAATACTTTTACACCTTCGCTTTCTAGTTTTTTAAGAGCTTCTACATTTACATGTTCAATCTCTATAGTAACAATTTTCTTGTCTTTTCCGAACTGATAGACTTGATCAAAATCTTGAAGATCTCCAACCATAAAATGCGATGAAACTCTAGAGCAAGGAGCCTCAGGACTTGGGTCTATAAAATATAAATGAATATCTAGATCTAGTGATGCTTGAAAGAGCATTCTTCCTAATTGACCACCACCTAAAACACCTATTTTATAGTCTTGAGAATAAAAATCTTGGGACATAAATTGTTTTTTTGCAAAGATAGGGATTTATCGAAAAAGAAAATCTACTTAATCAATGTGCGATTTTTCTTTTTAAAGCAAGAAGGAAATAGAGGAAATTATGTTCAAATACCTATTTTTGTACAAATACTTGTAATGGAAAAAATAAAATTGAAAAATAATTACAAAAAATTTGGATTGATACTGCTCTTAAGTATCATTTTAGTGTGTTTATTAGACGCATTAGTACCTTTTCGATATGAAGATGGGGATGATGTTTTGATGTCTCTTATATCATCGGGGGTATATCATGGTCATCCAGATAGTCATTTGGTATTTGTTCACATCGGTATTGGGAGTTTTTTGAAGTTACTTCATCAATCATTCCCTTCGGTGGAATGGTATTCTGTATTGTTATACTCCTTGCAGTTAATTGCGTTTTCATGGTTGATTACTTTGATTATTTCGCGGGAAAACTCATTGAAACATAAGCTCTTTTCAGTATTGTTGATTATACCATTTTTTTTGGTATTCTTTATATGGTTACAGTTTTCTCAAGTTGCTGGTGTTTTAGCAATTACCGCAGTGGTTTCCCTATTGTATTTCAAAAAAATTCGGTGGGATGCTTTACTATTACTCATTTTAAGCACGATGCTTAGATATGAAGTTTCTTTATTTATTCTGTTACTAAGTACTCCATTTGTGGTTCTAGGTGATAAAGCTCTTTTTGATATCAGAAAGAAGGGTATATTGGAAATGTTTGTGCTGATAATGATAACAGCAATGGTTATTTTTGTTGATAAGCAAAGCCATGCAAGCCAAGAATGGAGCGATTTTTATACGTATAACAAACTTCGAGGTTCGCTGCATGATAATTATAATATTTATCAGGTGCACAACAAAAATGAGCCAGAAATGATTCTATTTCGTTCATTTTTAATAGATGAAAAAATAATCACTTTAGAGTATTTACAGGAATTTGAAGAAGAAATAGAGAACCTTAGTTTTTTTAAAAAAATTAGCTCGATAAAACAGTTACTTACCAACAAAAGTGTAGCCATTTTTATGGTGATATTCTTGGTATTGATTGTTCTATACTTGATAGTAAATCCAAAAAGAAATAAAAAGATACTTGTTTTTCTTTCTATGGTCGTAGGGATGTTTATAATACTTGGCTTGTTTAAAACAATAAAATTTAGAGTTTTTGCTTTGCCTATTTTAATGCTTGTAGTTTTTATTGGTTTTTTAAATGATCATCAGAAGCATCTAAAAAAAGGATACTTGATTAAAGGCGTGTTTATCTTGATGATGGGAATTTTCTCCTATAAATTTGCGAAAGCAATAAAATGGACCGCTGATAATTTTCTTATTAGAAATCGGAACCTTGCATTTCAAAAAGAATATTTGGAAAAAAATCCAAGTAAAAAACTTATACTTTTTGGAAACCATTCTCAAAGTGCATTTACACATCCTTTATTTTTATCTAGAGATTATCCTAAAAATAAAATTATTTTTTCTGGTTGGATGGCTCAAAATCCTTTAAACAATGAGAAGTTTGATTCTTTTGACTATTTTATAGAAGGAAATGGTTTGTTTATCCTTAAAGATGTAGCAAGTGGTGTAGCAAAGAATATCGAAAAGCATATCGAAAAACATTACCAAACAAAAGTGCAACATTATTATGCACTAGAAAATGAACATTATTGTATACTAGCGTTTAAGAAAGTAGAGTAGATTTTACCTTTGAGATAAGGTTTTGATCAATTCAGGGTTTTCTTCTATGGCGTTACCGATCACTACAATATCCGCTCCTGATGCCCAAAGAGATTGAACTTCGTTTAGAGAAGAAACGCCTCCTCCAACGATGATGGGTAATGAGACTGCTCCGCTGATTTTTGATAAAGTTTCGGCCGAAATAATCTGCTCAATTCCAGACCCTCCATCAATGAATAAAGTGCTGAAGCCAAGGAGTTCTGAAGCCATTGCCGTAGCAATAGCAATGTCATATTTAGCAGTAGGAATCGGTTGTGTTTGACTCATATAGGCTACAGAAGTCAAAGCAGAATCGGCTATGAGAATATAGGCAGTTGAAATAGCTTGAAGTCCCATTTTCTTTATAATGGGGGCTGAGACAACTTGCTGACCAATCAGATATTCTGGGTTTCTTCCAGATACTAAGCTCATAAAAAGAAGAGCATCAAAATCTGGATGAATTTGAGAATTACTTCCAGGATAAAGAATGCAAGGAATAGAAGATTTTGAGCGGATATATTGAAGTATTTTTTCTATATTATTCTCCATCATTAGGCTTCCGCCAACAAAGAAGTAATCGACATGGTGTTCTACACCTAAGTCAATAATATAAAAAATCTCCTCCAATGGAAGTTTTCCAGGATCTAGCAAAATAGCCAGCTCATTTTTATTTTTTTTGAATTCTATCATTCAGATTTTATTGCAAGACAAAAGTAAAATAAATCTTCCTTTAAAAAGAATAATTTAAAACGCTCTTTGTGTTCGTGAATCAAACATTCTGCTTTATTTGATAACAGATCAAGAGTTTCATAGCCTTTAAAGGAGAATTTATTGGAATCCGAAGCTTTGTAACTTGCTTCTTTTGCAGTCCATATTCTCATAAAATATTTTTCTCTAATATCAGGTTCGATTAGCGTTTCTTCTAAGCAAAATTCTGAAGGAAAAAGAATCTTACTTTTCACATACTCTACTGAATTTGTGGTTTTTTCAATGTCTATTCCTATTTTATCCTTTGGAGAATAAGCTAAGGCAATTTTACCTTTAGAATGAGAGATAGACATGGATGGAATACCTTGGCAGTAGGGTTCTTTTGTGTCAGAAATAGCAATTTTATCTTTGATTCCTAAATAGTCGTGATGAAACCAACGAACTGCCACAAATTCATCTAAATTTTTTCTTTTTTTCCACTTGCTTAATTCATCTTTGTACTTATCTAGAACCCATGTAAAATCACACTGTTCTATACAGTCCTGTGTGTTAAAAACATAAATAAAAATGTCTTTGATTAAAAATGTCTCAACCGATATATTCTTTTTGTAACTTTGCACCTCAACTATTTAGGATATAAACAATTCATTTTATGAAAACGGAAACTCAAAGATACAAAGTAAAAGATATATCTCTTGCCGAATGGGGAAGAAGAGAAATAGAATTGGCAGAAGCAGAAATGCCAGGGCTTATGTCATTACGTGAGGAATATAAAACAGAGCAACCGCTTAAAGGAGCTCGTATTGCTGGTTGTCTTCACATGACTATTCAAACCGCCGTTCTTATCGAAACACTTGTAGCTCTTGGAGCTGATGTAACTTGGTCTTCTTGTAATATTTTCTCTACTCAAGATC
Organism: Flavobacteriales bacterium; assembly: GCA_025210805.1. Classification (NCBI taxonomy): domain Bacteria; kingdom Pseudomonadati; phylum Bacteroidota; class Flavobacteriia; order Flavobacteriales; species Flavobacteriales bacterium. The sequence goes on along the minus strand of JAOAQX010000006.1, from coordinate 136,227 downwards.
ATGCCGCAGCCGCTATTGCCGCAGCCGGTATTCCAGTTTATGCTTGGAAAGGAATGAACGAAGAAGAGTTTGATTGGTGTATTGAACAAACACTTCATGCTTTTGAAGATGGGAAACCATTGAATATGATTCTTGATGATGGAGGAGATCTTACTAATATGGTTCTTGATCGTTTTCCAGAGCTTGTAAAAGATATCAAGGGACTTTCTGAAGAAACAACGACTGGAGTTCATCGTCTTTACGAAAGAATGAACAATGGAACATTGCCAATCCCAGCAATCAATATTAACGACAGTGTAACAAAATCTAAGTTTGACAATAAATATGGATGTAGAGAATCAGCAGTAGATGCTATTCGTAGAGCTACAGATATTATGTTGGCAGGGAAAAGAGTAGCTGTTTGTGGTTACGGAGATGTTGGAAAAGGAACTGCCGCTTCTTTCCGTGGTGCTGGAGCCATTGTAACGGTTACAGAAATAGATCCAATTTGTGCATTGCAAGCTGCTATGGACGGTTTTGAAGTGAAAAAATTGGATAATGTAGTAGGTAAAATGGATATTGTAATTACCACTACAGGAAACTTCAATATTGTAGAAGGAAAGCACTTCGAGGCAATGAAAGATAAAGCCATTGTTTGTAATATCGGGCATTTCGATAATGAAATCGATATGGCTTGGTTGAATAACAATCATGGAGCTTCAAAAATTGAAATCAAACCACAAGTAGATAAATATACGCTTGACGGAAAAGACATCATCGTTTTGGCAGAAGGAAGATTGGTGAACTTAGGATGTGCAACAGGACACCCAAGTTTTGTAATGAGTAACTCGTTTACAAACCAAACTTTGGCTCAAATAGAATTATGGAACTATACAGATCGTTATGAAAACAAAGTGTATATGCTTCCTAAGCACTTAGATGAAAAAGTGGCAAGACTACACCTTGCAAAAATAGGAGTAGAACTTGAAGAGCTCACTACGGAGCAAGCAAAATACATAGGGGTAACAGTAGAAGGACCATATAAGCCAGAATACTACCGTTACTAATTTAATGGTAAAATTTTACTTTTTATCCGAATCAACTTATTTTTAGTTGGTTCGGATTTTTTTTGTTCTGACTATTCTACAAGTATTTTTTTCTCTTCACCTATCATTTTATTGTTGAGGGTAATGGCAGTATGATCATCACCATTTATTGTTATAGCAATTTTGTGAACACCTTTGGAAAGTTTTCCAAGATAAAACCAGTCTGAATACATTCTACCGGCTTTCTTGCCGTCAATATATACATGAATGTGCCCTTGATTTGCTTGGTAGGTTTCCCCAACTTTTTCGGGTGTGAATTTCCAATTTTTCATAATTACATGAAGATTGTAGCCCATATCCATAGGCTCTTTCAAGACTTCCATTAAGGAAATAGTAGGGATGTTTTTAGAGTGTGAAACATCTACCATCTTTGAACAATGTGCAGAGGCAGAAGTATTCATCTTGGCTTTGTTTAAAGCCCAATGATATTGTTTGTCTGCAACGGTTTTATAGATAAAAAGAAAACTGGTTATCAGAATCAAATAAGACAATCCTGCTATAGCAATTTTCTTCATTTTGTTCCAATGTGTTTTGATGAGTCGAGGATAAGCCCCTTGAGTACCTGTTAGTATAAAAAGGATAAGCATGGCATGGAGGGAAGTATGTCCGATAATTTCAATTTTACCAAATGACAATGAAGTTAGGATAAAAACCAAACTAATAAGTACAGCAAGAAATCTAGGTACGATGCCTAAAAGCATCACAAAACCTAAACCTAGCTCAACAAAAGCTGCACCTTTGATAAAGAAGTCATGAGAGAATCCAAGAGCCAAAACAGGGTATTGTTCTAATAACTGACTAGACCATGTGGGGAAGAATAGCTTTTCTAAAGCCAACCATATCAAGGAAAAACCTAAAGAAATATAGAGCGATGGAATGGCTATATTACGTAATTTGGTGTTTTGAGATTTTCGGGTAGCCAAGTAAATTCCAATTCCCACAAAGTGAACATAATCTAGCATATAGAAAAACCCAAATTGGAAGACGGCATAAGAATATAAGGCAATTAGTAACACTCCAGAAATTCTTGTAGTAGTAGGAATAATGACTAAGAGTGATAGAAAAAATTGAAACCAGATTACCCATTGTGAAGGTGCTTTGAGTTCTGGTGTGAGAACAGTATCATTTGCCCAAGCCATAAAAAGAACCACAAAGGTGGCAATGGTGATGGTGTAATGTCCATATTTTTTGCTTTGGTCTAGCCATTTATCTAATTTAATATGCCACCTAGATTCTTGTATTTTTCTATCGAGTAGTAAAAATAACAGAATAACAAGAATGCTAAAGGCACTCAGAATCCAAAAAGTGAAATCGGTTATTTCTTGTATAGATTTTGATTTTTCTAGAAAATCAAAACTTGAGAACCATTTTACATGGGCAAATAGATGTGATGGTTGTAAAAAGAAAAAGAACAATAAAATGATTTTTGTCCAATTGCTAAAGCGAAGGAAAGAATAGAAAATAGAATGCATTTGAAACGAGAATAAAAGTTTTGAGGAGCCTAAAAGATTTTTTTTTGAGGAACATCTTGCAGAAAAACGGTTACTTAAATCAGTTTTTAAAGGGTGTAGAATTCTTTTGGAAGAATCTTCAAATGTTTTTTTTGGGAAGTTTTTAAACAAGGTGATAGGACATCACCTTGTTAAAAACAGTCGAGTTAGTAGAGGTAAGGTTGGTTATTAATTACTTCAGAAAATCTAGTTGATTTTCACTCTTTTTAAAGTTTGCAAGATTAGGGAGTATTTTGCCTAGGTTAGCATTGGAAATATCATACCACTCAAGAAGTTTTTCATAGAGTTGATCTGTACTTAATGTGGGAATCAAAACACCACCACCTACATCTAAAGAACTTCCTAAATGTAAAGATGGGTAATCTCCAAAGACTTGTCCACCTTTGATAGCGTCTCCCATAATTATTGAATTTCCTCCCCATGCATGATCTGTTCCGTTTCCATTGGAAGTAAGAGATCTTCCAAAATCTGATGCCGTAAATGTGATGGCATTTTTAGAGAGACCTTTTTCATCCAAAGCTTCATAGAATTCATATAGAGCATTGTCTAAAACTGAAAGCATTTTTTCTTGAGAATTCAATAATTCATCATGATGATCCCATCCGTGGTAAAGCACATAAAATGTTTGCCTTTTCATTCCCAATTTTTTTGCACTTGCCATAGTTTTGGCAACCATTTTGAGTTCTTGGGATAATTGAGAATCTGAAAATGGAGTACTGATCTTGGTATCCTTTGTGGCTTTTTTAAAATCGTCATGATTTCCTTGTGCGTCTTTTAGAATATCCATATAGGTTTGCTTAAAGCTATCTGAATATTGCCTATCGAGCATATTGTTAAAGCTTTCGTAAAGAGTCTTATCTAGAATATTCCTTTTCTCGTTGATATTGAGTCCCACACTTCCATTTTGAGTAATGGCATATTCTGTGGCTTCTAGCCCTTGTTGGAAATAGTTAGAGCCAGATAATGAAATATTCATAGGTATTTCATGGTTCTTATTGTATTTCTGAACCATATCAGCAATTCTACCACCAATTCCATAATTCAATCTTTCATTAGGAACCGAGGTAAGCCAATGTCTTAGTTGATCTGCATGAGACATCAATCCAAGAGGCAAATGAACTGAATTGTTGAAATATTCTTGTTTGCTAATAGGTTTTACTAGCGTTCCAATATTGGCTACAAACGAAAGTTTTTGTTGGTTAAATAAACTTTTTGTTCTACTCATTGCAGGGTGTAAACCAAAGCTTTGAGCATGCTGATCAGTAAAGTTAATCCTATGTAAGCTGTTCTCTTTTAAAGCTAAATTAGATCGGCTTTTTTTGTATTTTTTAAAGCTTTTATCATTGATGGGAACCAGCATATTAAAGCTATCATTTCCACCACTAAGCATAATACAAACCAAGGCTTTATAGTCTTCATTTTCTCCTAAAACACCGAGGTCTGAAGCTAAACTGGTATAAGGACTTAGAAAAGTAGCGGCACCCGCCAAACTACTTAATCTTAAAAATTCTCTTCTATCTAGTTTTTTCATAATTTTTTAACTTATAATGGTGAAATCAGGGCTGATAGTTATCATAAACAAAGCAGTTTCTACTACCCAATCAGGGCGGTTTGTATAAGGTGAAATAGCTTTCAGAATGTCTTTTTTTGTTTGAGGATTTAGATTTCCCCCAGTCAACATCAAGTCTAAATGATCTATGAGTTCAGATGGATTCTTTTTTGCGAGTGCTTCTTCTTTTTTAAGATCCAGCTTTACTTCATCTTTTTTATTGATTTTTTCGTAGTCCAATTCTGGAACATCAATTCTTGTGCTGGATGCTTGGGTGGAAACTAAAAGGTAGTTTTTTCCGAAGAAAAAATTATACATGGCATTGACATAACCAATAGAAGTAGCTGCGTTCATCATCTGGAATTCAGGAGCCACTTTACCTGATTTTTCAATGTCTCCATGAGGTGCATAATCACTCAAAAAGAAATTAAATACACTAGGAGCAGAGAGCGGGTGTTGGTTAAAGTTTTCTTCAATAAGTAAACCTGTAGCCCACAGTAAATCAGATTCATTATGAGCCTTAAAGCCTCTTAGAATTTGCGTTGCTCTAAACATAGGTTCTTTCATCTTAATACCTTTTTCGGCTTCAGGGTGTAGAAGAATGGCTTTGATGACTGCTTTTAAGTCTCCTGTCACTCCATTTCCATTATCCATAAATGTTTTGGAAATCGCACTTATATAGTCCTTTGAAGGATTTGAGCTTGTGAGTGACTGTATAAGCCTTTTTGAGATATAAACAGCCGTATTTTGTTCATTTACCAAAATATTCACTGTCTCCTTAATATCTTGAAGGGTATCTTGATTCGCGGGTAGTGGATGTTTCTTTAAGATCGTTTTAGCCCCTCTATCATGATGTTGTTCAAAGGCTTTCATGGGTTTACTCATGTTGATATTTGTAGGACCTTTGTTTTCATTGACTCCCCAATATACCTCAGTACCAGAATAATCTTTCCAAGGCCACCAATACTCGGCAGGGCCTAAACCTGTAAACACACGTGCAACCTCCTTAATGTCTTTATTGTCATAAGTAGCAATAGGTTTCCCTTGTGCATTCTTTTTACGACTTCCATCGATATTTAGTTCATATAATCCAATACTAAAAAGTTGCATGATTTCTCTTGCATAATTTTCATCTGGATGAATGTTTTTAGCTTTATCTGCTTTAGGATTGTTGAGGTGAGATAAATAGATTCCCATACTTGGGTGCAAGGAAACTTTATACAGAAGATCTTCATAATTCCCAAAGGCATTCTCGTACAGCATATCATAGTAATTGGATAAACCAAACGCATTCAATTCCAAAACGGATTTATCAGAGATGACCAAGATCTCGGATAATGCCATGGCAATACGATGTCTTAAATATTCTTCAGTTTTTAAGTTTGTATCCCACCATGCCATACGCCAGTATAGCCAATATACTTGAAGTTGAACATTATCTACTATGGTATCTCTTCCCCAAGCTTTTATATGTTTTCTTTTAAAATACTCCCAAATAGTTCCCACTTTTTTCTCGCAAGAATCATTCATGGGCATAGACATTTGTTGCTCAAGCCAAGCTTCTTTACCCATATCAGAAACTTGATCTATCAACTCAGGAGGGAATCCGCAAGTACTTTGCATTAAAAACTTAACGGTATCTTTTTTCGCTAATTTCATATAAGATGATTTGAAAATTTTGAATCAAACCCTAAGAACGAAGGTTCAGATTTTTCACTTTTCAAAAGTATCTTTTCTTATAGATTGTTTATTTGATGTATGTCAAAAACGTTTTAATCGTGATATTAACGATTCGTTGGGGCAAAAGGATGGGTTTCATTAAAAGAGCTTGTATTCATTTTTTGTTTTATATTATTAATGGACTTTTGACGTTAGATTTTTAATTGATTTATAAAGAAATTAAAATATGAAACATCTAGTATATATCCTGTTATTTTCTACGCTGTATTTTTCATGCAAAGAAAATAAGGAAAGCAAAAAGGAGCCGACTGATTATTCAAATATTGATTTACCGAAGTATCTTGGAGCTAATTCTGATTTCCGATTACTGAACTCTTTAAAGGGGTTAGGTTTTATAAGAGAAACAGATTCTCTTTCAAAAATAGCGCAAGATAGCGCGTATTTTCAAAAAGAAAAAGTCATTGTAGAGATTGATAAAAAGACCAGTATGCGAGCGGTTCAACAGAGATTGTATCGTTTGTATAAGGCCGATTTCGCTCTTTATCTGTTTGCTTTTAAAGATAAAAATGATCAAGTGAGATATAGCAGTTATAAAATGGGTGAAACTTTCTGTCAGTCATTAATCTTGAATGATTCTGTTTTTAGGGAGAAACTAAGTAATCAACAAAATGTTCCTATTATTTTTTCTAGGTTTTTTAACAGCATAATATGTGGAATGAGGGATTATGATAATTTAATTTTTATTCAAGATTCCATAATCATCAATAAAGAACACTTTGGAAAAAATGCTACAGAATATTTAAGGAAAACAAATGATTCCTTTAATAACAAAACGGTTTTGTGTTGGTTTGTAAATGATCAAACTTCCTATGAACAATTTCTTCGACAAAAACTGAATATTTGGTCGATCTATTATCAAAGAAGGCGGGTGCTTGCATTAGAAAAATTCAAGATGCCTTATGATTCTCTTTCTCAAGAATTGAAAAGAGAAATAAGAAAGACGATTCCGATGAATGTGCCTGTTTATGTTTTTAGCCGAGATGAGAGACAGGATTTTTTAAACTATTTTCATTTAAATAATCAGGTTTTACTTCCCAAATAATTTTCGGCAATCAGCTCCAATCCTTCATACCATTCGGTTCCATATTTTTGGATTAAGGGTTTTTTAAGAAATTTATAGATGGGAACTTGAAGTTCTTTACCAAGGCTACAGGCATCCGAACAAATTTCCCAACGGTGATAACGGAGTGATTCAAAAGTAGGGAGCGGAACGATTCGAATGGGGTAAAGCGCACAAGATTCTGGTTTTGGAAAGTTAATTTTTCCATCAGCTTCTGCTTGCTCTATAGCACAACGCAAGCTTCCGTCTTCTTGGTAACTCACATAAAGGCATTCTTTTCCTTCATTTAATGGGGTTTCTAGTCCGCCGTCCCATCCTTTTACAGAAAAACCTTGTTGCTCTACCTTTTGGGTAAAATCAGCAGAAAGGTAGGATTTTATGGGTTCCCAATGATCTCCAATTTTTTGAGCCTCTTCTTTTGTAAGTGGAGCACCACCATCTCCTTCAATACAGCAAGCACCTTTGCAAGCCGAGAGATTACAAACAAATTCCTCCTCAAATAGTTCTTCTGAAACCAAAGTGTTCTGATGTATAATCATGATTTTTTTGCTCTAATTTTTTTATACCATTTAATCCCCAACATCAACAACCCGCTTAGGGCAAAAATCCCCACCACGCCATAAATCCAGCTGAGGCTATTCTTTAGCACAACTAAGAATACGATAGCGAAAAGCAATAATGTGGCAACTTCATTAAAAATCCTCAACCAAGTACTGCTCCATTGTAGGTCGTTTTGTTGTAATTTTTTGTAGATATGATGACAGTAGAGGTGGTAAAATACAAGTAATATCAAGAACAATAATTTAAAATGCATCCAACCTTGACTAAGATATCCAGGAATGAGAATCAAGAGGCTGGTTCCCAGAATGAGGGTAAGGATCATGGACGGCCAAGTAATAATGGTCCACAGTCTTTTTTCCATCAATTGATATTGGGGAAAAAGAATATTTCGTTCCGTTTCAGACTTTTCTCGTGCTTCGTGGTGGTAAATAAATAGCCGAACGATATAAAACAATCCTGCAAACCAAGTTACAACAAATATGATATGTAGTGCTTTAAGGTATAAAAACATCAGAAATAAAGTTTTTGATCATACAAAAATATGAATACCACACAAGTGAAAGCCTGTTGATATTCATATTTTTTTGAATTATTGCCAGAAAACTATTTTTGGCAACTGATAATGAGTAGATTAATCTACCACGCTCAATTTAAGCATATTCGTCATACCTTTTTCTAAAGCAGGCATACTCGCTACATTAATGATATAATCGCCATTTTTAATGACTTCCTCATCTTTAAGTATTTGATGTACGTCTTTTACGGTAGAGTCGGTATCTTTTGTGTGATCATAAAAATACCCTTTAGTTCCCCAGAGTAAACTTAATGTGTTAAGGATGCTTTTGTTGTGGGTGAAAACACAAATTTCGGCAACGGGTCTATGGCTCGAAATTTTAAAAGCGTTAAAACCTGAATGCGTCATACAAACCAAGGATTTTGCTTCTACTTGATCTGCCAATTTACAAGCTTGATAACAAATAGAGTTTGAGATATACCTTTTATTTTGATCTACAGGAGGGAATTCATGTTTTGTCACTTCTCCAGAAGCCTCTACTTCTTCAATGATTTTTACCATAGCTTCCACTACTTTTAGTGGATAACGCCCTACTGAGGTTTCTCCAGAAAGCATTACCGCATCTGTTCCATCATACACGGCTGTTGCTACATCATTTACTTCTGCTCTTGTAGGCGATGCATTCTCAATCATAGATTCCATCATTTGTGTTGCCACAATCACGGGGGTAGAATAACGCATTCCCATTCTGATGATTTTTTTCTGCAATGCAGGAACTTGCTCCATAGGAACCTCTACACCTAAATCACCACGAGCAATCATCACTGCACCACTTATTTTCACGATTTCTTCTAGATCGTCTATCGCTTCGGGTTTCTCTATTTTTGCAACCACTCGTGCCGTAGAGTCATTACTTCTAATGATGCTTTGGAGCGAAATGATATCCGCTGAATTACGAACAAATGAAAGCCCAATCCATTCAAACTCTTCTTGCATGGCTACATAAAGATCTTTTAAATCTTTTTGTGTGAGGCTAGGAGTAGAAAGTTTGGTGTTGGGTAGATTCACTCCTTTTTTAGATTTCACAGGTCCACCGTGAATTACTTCTGCGGTTACTTCGTTAATGTTATTAGTGGCGATAGCTTCCATAATGATTTTTCCATCATCCATTAAAATTCGATCCCCTACTTTTACATCTTTTGCAAAATCTTTATAACTAATAAAGAGTCTTTCGTTGTTCCCCGTAATTTCTTCGGTTTGAATAATAAGCTGATCACCTTTCTTTACCGTTGTCCCTTCTTCCATAAGTCCTAAACGGATTTTAGGACCTTGAAGGTCTGCAAGAATTGCCACGTTGGTGTTCAATTCTTCGTTAAGTTGACGAACACGTTTTCCTATTTCACGAGCTTGTTGGTGCGAACTATGAGAAAAATTGATTCGAGCAACATTTACTCCTTTTTTAATCATCTGTCTTAAAGTATCCAGTTCCATAGAAGCCGGACCTATTGTGGCAACAATTTTTGTTTTTTTCATAGTTTTTTAGTGTATTAATAGGTTTTCGATATCCTTTAGTTGATTTGGGCTTTTTTCAAAAACGGCATCAATAAAGGGAAGTTCATCTAGTGTATTGATAATTTCTTGGGTTCTTATTCCTGTAAATGGAGGGTAAATAAGTAAAAAGAAAGCCACTCCATCAAGTTCAGGTACAAGGTATAGATAATCTGACTCTACATCATCTTTTAGATCCTTAAAAAGCGGTTCGTTTTCTTGATCATATTCCACATATAATTCATTTTCAATAATGTTTTGAATTAAATACCAAGTAGGAAAATCATCGGTTTGCCGATAAGAAAAAGAAGGAAATAAGGCTTCTTTTTTCCTTTTTTTGAAATAGAAATCTAAATCTTCATCCATTCTTCCCAGTTGTAGTTCAAGCACTTTGTTAATAAAATAACATAGCTTGCTCGATTCTACAGAAGTTCTGATAGCCAGAAGTTTAAAATCGTAATTTAATTCCCAGTCTAAAACCAAAGTACTCATAAGACAAAGGTAGAGATATTGTTTTAAGTGAGTGTTAAAATTGCGTTGATATTTTAGGAAGGATATTGGGTCTAAATGAAATTAAAAACAAGTGATAAAAGAAAAATTTGTCTCGACTCATCAGAATCAAAGCGATAGGGCAGAAGTGTTGCTGAACTCTTATATAGACTACTTGCTACAATTACTCACTAACTTCACTGTGTTCATAACTGATCTTTAGCAATGTATCGGTATTATACCTATGAGTAATTACACCATAAATGGTATTATGTCGAACTCACGTTATTTAGTAAATTCGCAGTCTATTAAAACAATTTGTATATGATCGTTTTTCATACCAAACAAGAACTCAATAGTTTTATTTCGAAACAAAAGGAAGCAGCAAAGTCTATAGGTTTTGTCCCTACAATGGGTGCTTTGCACCAAGGTCATTATTCTTTAGTACACCGAGCCTACGAGGAAAATGATATTGTAGTAGTGAGTATTTTTGTAAATCCTACACAGTTTGATGATCCATCTGACCTAGAAAAGTATCCAAGAACTTTAGCCGAAGATCAAGAATTATTGAAAGATTTGGCAGATAAATTGGTGATTTATGCACCTGCTGTTTTAGATGTATATCCAGAAGAGCCTGTGGTAGAAAAAATAGATTACGGTGTACTTACTCAAAGCTTAGAAGGAGAATTTAGACCAGGTCATTTTGATGGCATGGTTGATGTTGTAAGGAAATTATTATTGATTGTAAAACCACATATTGCCTATTTTGGTGAAAAAGACTATCAACAGCTGGCGATTATACGTTATTTTGTGAGAAAGGAAGAAATTCCAGTGAGTATTGTGGGTTGTCCTATTGTGAGAGAAGAAGATGGATTAGCAATGAGCTCAAGAAATAGAAGATTGTCTTTAGAACATCGAAAAGAAGCCTTACATTTGTCCCAAACTTTGAAATCTATTCAAAAAACAGATAAAACTACTGATTTACAGCAGGTATTGAAAGATAAAATTGCGGTACTTAATCAACTCCCTAATACACGTGTAGAATATTTGAGAGCGATAGATGCCCAAACACTTGAAAACTGTACCCATTGGAATCAGGCAGCAGAAATCATTTGCTGTATTGCTGTTTATGTAGGCGCTGTTCGATTGATAGACAATATGAAAGTGAAACCCTAAGGAAATGACAATTACTGTAGTAAAATCAAAAATTCATAGAGTAAAGGTAACCAATGCAGACCTCAACTATATTGGAAGTATCACCATAGATGAAGCCTTGCTCGAAGCTGCTAATTTAGTAGTAGGAGAAAAAATCCAGATTGTAAATGTAAACAATGGAGAACGACTTGAGACTTATGCCATCGCAGGGAAAAGAAATTCTGGTGAAATATGCCTAAATGGTGCTGCTGCCAGAAGGGTACAAAAAGGAGACGTACTCATTCTTATTGCCTACGGACAAATGAGCATGGAAGAAGCTAAAAACTTTAGCCCAAGTATTGTTTTTCCAAACGAAGAAACGAACTTATTGGATTAAACACTGTGTTTGATCAATCATTCTCATAAAAAAAGGCTGTTCGAAATGATTTCGAACAGCCTTTTTTGGAGTGTTTATGAGCATTACCAAGCAAGCATTCCACCAGCTAGGTTTATCAGTTTACCGGTAAATCCCATTTGATTCATCATATAACAAGCTTGCATACTTCTGTTTCCAGAGCGGCAATACATATAGTAATTTTTAGATTTATCAAGTTCGTTGATTTTGGTTTGAAAATCTGAGGCAAAAAAGTCGATTGCCAAATGCCCTTCAATGTTTTTTTCTGCAATTTCAGGAGCCGTTCTTACATCAATAAGTACCGCATTTTCATCGGCTTGGTAAGCACTCCAAAATGGATCTTTTGTTAAGTTTTCGATATTCATAATCTGAGTTGTTTCTGTGTTAATTTACCCAACAATCATTTTAATTTTAAATGATCCTTAAAACATTTTATGATTTGATAGGGATGATTTGGTTTAAATTAAAGTAGTTCTTTAGCTAAAATATACACTGCCATGATAAGAACAAAGTATCCGAAACCTTTTTTGAGATTTCCTGCAGAGATAAATTTGCTTAAATAAGTACCCAAAAGGATTCCTACAACGGCAATAGAAGAGAAAATCAGAAGCATATTCCAGTCCATTTTATCTCCATTGGTTTGCACTTCCCCAATGAATCCAAAAAGAGATTTAGCAGTAATAATCATCAAAGAAGTTCCCACAGCTTTTTTCATCGGAAGTTTAGCCAATAGGACTAAGGCAGGAATAATTAAAAATCCTCCACCTGCACCCACGATTCCCGTTACGATACCCACCACAAATCCTTCTACTAAAATCAAAGGATAATTGTAAGTAGGAGCAGAGTCCTCGTTTTTACCATCGTCTTTACGTCCTTTTATCATCGAAAAGGCAGCTAAAACCATAATAACGGCAAAAAACACCATTAAGAAGACATCTTTTGTAAAGACAAAATCACCTACACTAAAAAAAGTATCAGGTAAAAGAGGAATTAGGTAGGCACGAGTAAGGTACACTGCAATAAACGAAGGAATGGCAAAAATAACCCCTGTTTTTACATCCACTAAGCCTTGACGGTATTTTCCGATTGCACCAAAAAGTGCCGAAATACCCACAACAAATAGAGAGTAACCTGTAGCCATTGTAGGCTCTACTCCCATCATATAAGTCATAACTGGAACCGTGAGAATAGATCCTCCACCACCAATAATTCCTAGAGACAGCCCTATGGCAAGTGCTGCAATCCATACCAAAATTTGCATCATTTTCTTATGTTTCTTTAGTTTGCGGCAAAGATAATAGGGGCATCCAAGCCATACAGTAACCAATCTTACAGTGAAAAATATGGCAAGATAGTTTTTTAAAAATAAAATTTGAATAGTCGTTTTAAATTTTGATCACTTTTCTTTTTTTACCTTTGATCATCTTTCCAAATAAAACCCAAAAGGAATGAAAATAAAAGAACTTACCCATTTACTGGAGCAATGGGCACCACCGAGCTACCAAGAATCTTATGACAATGCCCGTTTGATTGTTGGGAATCCTCAAGCAGAAATTACAGGAGTGATTATTTCTTTAGACTGTGTAGAAGATGTTGTGGAAGAAGCTATTCAAAAAGGCTGCAATCTTGTGGTCTCTCATCATCCTATTGTGTTTAAAGGATTAAAAAGTCTTACCGGTAAAAACTATGTAGAACGTACGGTTCTCAAAGCAATAAAAAATGATATTGCACTTTATGCTATTCATACCAATCTGGATGCTGTGATGACTGGAGTAAATGCCAAGTTTGCCCAAAAGCTAGGACTAGAGAATTATCAAATTTTAGCTCCTAAATCGTCTTTGCTCAAGAAAATGGAAGTTTTTGTGCCTAAAACCCATGCAAAAGAGGTTCAAAATGCCCTTTTTGAAGCAGGAGCAGGGAATATTGGTAATTATGATCAATGCTCTTTTAATACCCAAGGACAAGGAACTTTTCGGGCGAAAGACCAAGCCAAACCTTTTGTGGGAAATATAGATGAAAGACACGAAGAGCATGAGGTGAAGATTGAAGTAATTTTTGAAAAACACCAAGAATATTCGTTAGTACAAGCATTGAAGCAAACACATCCTTACGAAGAAGTTGCATATTATATCTTGAGTTTAGAAAATAGTCATACTCAAGTGGGGAGTGGAATGGTAGGAATGTTGCCAGAACCGATGCCTTGGCAAACATTCTTTAATCATATTAAAACCACTTTTGGAGTAGAGGCTATCAAACACACTAAACCCATTAAGCAAGAGGTACAGAAAATTGCACTTTGTGGAGGTTCAGGCTCTTTTTTATTGGCGAAAGCCAAAGGGATACAGGCAGATGTTTTTGTTACAGGAGACTTTAAATACCATGAGTTTTTTGATGCTGAAGACCAAATAATGATTGCCGATATCGGACACTATGAAAGTGAGCATTTAACAATTGAATTAATAGACGAATTTATTCGCGAAAAAAATTGTACTTTTGCCATTTACAGATCTGAGCAAAATACAAATCCGATCTCATTTTTTTAGTAAAATATGGCAAAGAAATCACAATCAAACTATACCGTAGAAGAAAAGCTTGCAGCACTTCATAAATTGCAAACTATTGATTCGCAGTTGGATGAAATTAGAATATTAAGAGGAGCACTTCCAGAAGAAGTTCGTAACCTTGAAGACGAAATCGAAGGACTTGCTACACGAGTAGAGAATTTTAAGACGGAGATTCGTAATGTTGAAATGTCTATCATGGACAGACAAGACAAGATAAACACTTCTAAATCTGCCATTGAAAAATATACCAACCAGCAGAAGAACGTTAGAAATAACCGTGAATACGAAGCGCTTAGTAAAGAAATTGAATTCCAAGAATTGGAGATTCAACTAGCAGAAAAGCATATCAAAGAATTTAAAGCTTCTATTGATCGTATTAAAGATACCATTACCAATTCTGAAGGAGCTGCTGGCGAAAGAGAATTGGATCTAAAACAAAAGAAATCTGAACTAGAGACAATTGTTTTAGAAACAGAAAAAGACGAGAAAAAGCTTAATAGAGAGCTTGCAAAAGCTGAAAAAGTAATTGATGACAGATTACTTAAAGCTTATAAAAGACTAAGAGATAATCTCACAAATCGCATGGCAGTTGTAAAGGTAGAGCGTGATGCTTGTGGAGGATGTTATAGTAAAATTCCCCCTCAGCGTCAACTAGACATTGCTACTCACAAAAAAATTATTGTATGTGAGCACTGTGGACGTGTTTTGATAGATGAGGCAATTTCTGATGATCAAAAATAAAAAACATATTGATGTTTGGAAAAAAGAGGATGTATGGTATCCTCTTTTTTTTTCTCTAATGATTTTAATATTATTTATTGTTAGCTTTCAAAGCGTTAATGCTCAAAATTATACAGGTAAAATTCAAAAAGTAGAAAGACCAAGAGGACCATTTGAACATACTTTGGATAGTGTGTATTGGACCAATAAATTTGAGCTTATCCAGTGGATTTTTAATGAATCTTCTAAATCTGAAAAACAGATTAATAAAATTGAAAATCGCATTGAAACACTAGAAAATACTCCTTTTTCTAACCATCAAGCATTGTATAGACAAACCCTAGCAGAGCATCATGCTTTTTTGGGAATTATTCATACTGAACAAAGCCAAGATTTTGCCTCTATCAAATCCTTGTATAGAGCTTATAAAAAGATGGAAGCCAATAGAAAACAGTATCCTAATTACCTTCCTTCCCAGTTTGGATACCATAATATTAATCTTACTTTGAGTTTTTTGCCAAAATCATTACAAAGTATTTTAAAAATATTTGGCTTTAAGCCTAATGAAAAACAAGCGATAGAAGCACTCAAAAATATTTATGAGCATCAACAAATAGATGCACAAACAAAGTTTGAATATGAAATGCTTCACCTGTATTCAAAAAATAAATTTGGACTGCCTCCCATAACCGAAAAATTGAATTACCCCGTATATCATTTACTCAAAGGGCAGGTTCTTTTGAGTAATAGAAAACCTTTGAAAGCTTTGGAGTATTTAAAAAAATGCGAAAACATGAAACTAAGCCATTTACTGATGGGGAAAAGTTATTTTGTTTTGGGAAATTATACTGAGGCTAAAAAATATTTGCAAAAATTTATCGAAATTTCTGAGTCTCCATCAAATAAAACGATGGCATATTATCTGCTTTATCAAATTTCTATTGTAGAGAATCAAGACAAGAATCAAACGTTTTATAAAGAAAAAACTTTAACAAAAAGACCTTATCAAAATGGAAAAGACCGATGGGCTCGAAATGAAATTTCTTACCCTTTGGATAAAACAACCATTATTCTTAGGAATTGGTTTGATCAAGGAAATGCGAATCGAATTATTTTGGAATACTCATCAGAGGAGATGGATATTACAGACGAGCGACAATTCTATTACTACCTAAGGTCATTCGTCGAAAAAAATGATTTGGCAACAGCCGAAAAAATCTTAAAAAATTGGGCATCAAAATTTCCCGATAATCCTAGGAATTGGTATTATAAACCCAAAGGAATCTTGATTTTAGCGCAAGCTTTGTATAAAAAAGAGCCGAAAAAATCTTTGAAATTATTGGAAGAATTAGAAAACTATAACCACTATTCTTATCAAAAAGATATTGAAGGAAGTGCAAAATACCTAAAATGGCAAATAGAAAATTCCAAATAGAACATTTCTAGCGTAAATTTACCATTCGGGATTATATCGACACATTGCTAAAAATCAATTGTAAGCATAGGGAAATTAGACGATTCTTTTTGTCTGATGCCGATACATTACGAAAGTTTAATGATGAACCCAATGAAATAAGTGTACAATTAGTAAGTAATCGGTATAATTGCCTTAATTTTGGAAAAATAAAAGAAATATATTATGCTTAGAAAAATAACCCTATTCGGTTGGCTAGTAGCCATCTTATTCTCATTTAATTCTTGTGAGGAACTTAAATCTATTGCAAACCTTGCTACAAATTGTTCTTATAAAGTAGACAATGTAAAAGGATATAAGATTGCAGGTTTAGACGTAGGAAATAAAAGATCTGTTAAGGATTTTGGTATTATGGACGGAATTAAGCTTACGTCATTATTGGTAACCAAAGAATTGCCTATAGAAATGGTCGTAAATGTAGGAGTTGATAATAAAGGTAGTGCTTCCACAATAAGTGGTTTAGACTGGATTGCACTTATAGATGGAAAAGAAATGATAAATGGAGTGATTGATCAGCCAGTACATATTCCTGCTAACGGACACGGACAGATTCCATTGACCGTAAAGGCCGATTTATTTAAGGTATTTTCTGGAGAAAGTGGAACTAAAATTTTAGAAACTGCCCTAACACTTCTTGGAGTGCCAGCGAATAATGGACAAAGTGCTCAATCATCAAAATTGAGTTTCAAACTAAGACCTTCGTATAATATTGGAGGAATGGTACAACAACATCCTACATATATCACGATCAATCCGTAATTTCATTATGAAAATAAACGCCAAAGAAGTCTCGACAAAAGAACTACACGGACTCCTTCTTGGAGGTGTGGGTCCTCGTCCTATTGCCTTAGCTAGTACCGTAGATGCTGATGGAACGCCCAATTTAAGTCCATTTAGTTTTTTCAATGTATTTAGTGCCAATCCGCCAATATTGATATTTTCTCCTGCCCGAAGAGTAAGAGATAATACCATAAAACACACCTTAGAAAATGTGTTAGAACACCCAGAAGTGGTAATCAATATTGTAAATCATGCTGTTGTAGAACAAATGTCGCTCTCTAGTACCGAGTATGGAAAAGGCGTAAACGAATTTGAAAAAGCAGGATTTACGGCTATCGAATCTGAAACGGTACAACCTCTTAGAGTAGCAGAATCGCCTATGCAAATAGAATGTAAGGTGATAGAAGTGAAAGAACTGGGTCAAAATGCAGGAGCAGGAAATCTGATTATCTGTGAAGTAACCACTATTCATGTGGATGACCGAGTACTGGATGAAAATGGAAAAATTGATCCATTTAAAATCGATCTTGTAGCTAGAATGGGAGGAAATTGGTATTGTAGAGCCAATGATGAAGCCCTTTTTGAAATTGAAAAACCCATTGCTTCCAAAGGAATAGGGATCGATCAATTACCAAAAGAAATAAAAGAATCTGGATTTTTAACAGGAAATGATCTTGCTCGTCTTGCTAATGTTGAGGCGATTCCTTCCCAAGAAGAACTTGCTCAATGGGAAAAAAATTCGGAAATTAGCGGTTCGCTTTCAACAGAAGAAGCGCATTTGCTTGCCAAAGAGCTCCTTGCAGGAAACAATGTGCAAGATGCTTGGTACACGCTACTTAAAAATTTGTAACTAAAAACAACGAAATATGGAACCATTAAAAGTAATTGGTAAACTTAAAAGAATTAATAATGTACAACAGATTACTGATACATTTAAAAAGAGAGAATTTGTAATCGTAACAGATGAGCAATATCCACAAACTATTGGAATAGAGCTTGTACAGGATAAAGTAACCTTGATTGACGAATTTAAGGAAGGAGAAATCATTGAAGTATTTTTCAACCTAAGAGGTCGTGAGTGGCAAAAAGATTCAAATTCGGAAATTAAAGTATTTAATACGCTTACTGCTTGGAGAATCCAAAAAGTGCAAACAGGTGCTCCAGCAGCTGCACCATCAAGTGCACCACAAGGAGAGGCTAGTAATGATGTAGATGACGATTTACCGTTTTAATAACTAACTTTTCATGAGTTATGAGTGGTAAACATTTGCTATTCAAGGCTTATTGAGATTTTTATTGGTATTCTAGATATCAAAAAACACATTTAAACCACTTAAAAATCAACATTTATTTTTAAGTGGTTTTTTTTGAGGAAACTTGAAAATGGGAAAAAACAAACTAAAAAAATTTGCAGAAATGGAAACATTTCCGCATGTAGTACAGCCAAGTAGAGAAGAGCTCACCGAAGGGAGATTTGATTTTAAAGGAAATTGGCTGAAGAAAATGTTTAAAAACGATCATCCGATTGTTCTTGAATTAGGTTGTGGGCGGGGCGAGTATTCTGTTGCTTTGGCAGAACGCTTTCCAGAAAAAAACTTTATCGGAATTGATATCAAAGGTTCTAGAATGTGGCAAGGTGCTACTCAAGCCATTGATAAAAAACTAGATAATGTGGCATTTCTTAGAATAAAAATTGAAGATATTGCCTATTGTTTTGGAAGTGGAGAGGTGAGCGAGATTTGGATTACCTTTCCTGATCCTCAGATTAAGTTTAGAAGACGTTCCAAACGACTTACACATCCTGATTTTTTGAAGAAATACCACCAATTTCTCCAAAAAGATGGACGCATACATCTAAAAACTGATTCTGCGTTTTTACATGGATTTACTATGGGAGTGATAGAGCTTGAAAATCATGAAGTGATTGATGCATCACATGATGTTTACAAAATGAGAAAAGATAATGAGCTTTTGATGAATATCAAAACCTATTATGAAGAGCTTTTTCACAGTAAAGGTTTTCCTATTACTTATGTACAATTTAGGTTGAATTATTGAGTAGAATGGAAAAAACCTTCCCCGAAAAAGTTTATGAAATTGTGAAGCAAATACCCCAAGGAAGAGCTACTTCTTATGGTGCTATTGCCCGATGTTTGGGAGCTCCAAGATCTTCTAGAATGGTGGGTTTTGCTATGAATCAGGCACATAATAAACCCGAAATTCCTGCCCACCGAGTGGTCAATAGAAATGGTTTGCTCACTGGAAAACACCATTTTTCTACCCCCGATGAAATGCAAAAAAAGCTTGAAAACGAAGGAATCACAGTAGTGGAGGATCAAATACAGGATTTTAAAACGGTTTTTTGGGATCCAAATGTGGAAATCTCTTAAAACAAACATTCTCTGTTTCAAAAAGATAATTTTTCTTCTCAAAAAAAACACTTTGGAGTCATTATTTTTTCTATAAAACTATCCTCCATTTTCAAAAAAGCCTTTATATTTGCACCACTCTCAAAGTATGCCTTGGTGGCGGAATTGGTAGACGCGCTGGATTCAAAATCCATTTGAGTCCGTTTGAAATAATCACTTGCCGAAGTGGTGGAATTGGTAGACACGAAGGATTCAAAATCCTTTGCTTTCGGGCGTGCGGGTTCGAGTCCCGCCTTCGGTACTCACTTTTAATTAACCTCATTTTCTCTTAGAATTTGAGGTTATTTTTTTGGAAGTGACAAACAATTATGACAAACAGTGACAAACTTCCTCAATTTTCTGACAAACAAATTATGATAAAGAACGAATGTTTGTTACAAAGATACAAAACATTATTTTTTGAAATTGTCAATATTGCGTTCTAAATCGGTTAATAATTTTTTCTGCAAAAAGCTCTTTCGCTGACTTTCTATAACGGGATGTTCAAAGCCTTTCTCTCTATAAACTTTTGAGAATATTGTGTTTTTTACAATTAGGGTATCAAACTCATTTTTAAACTCCTCTTTTTGTTCAATACCTAGTTTGGTATATCTTTCATCAGAAAGTTCATTTAAATACCTTGAAAAAGCCTTTTTACGTTGATTTAACTCCTCTACTTTCTTCTGATTATCGCTTTTCTGTTTGTTCTTTTGTTTGTCATTTTCTATTTGCTCTTTGAAATATCAATTTTCTAATGCCTTTAAGATATATCAAGCCTGATTTTTTACATTAGATTGATTAAAGTAGTTTTCACAATACTTTAAACTTTCTTCGATGTATTGGGGTTCGTATTTCTTTAAAAGGTTGGTTTCAATCATTTCTGTAGTAATGTTATATTTTTTCAATTTATCAACCCATTTAGGCAATACCTTTTCGCTATCATCCAATTGTAATAATTGTTTTGCTTGTGATACCTTTGGTTTATTGCTCAAGTTGGTTGATATATAAAATCTGATTTTTTCTACAGTTTTCTTTCAAGGTTTCTTTATTTCATCAAACGTAAAAGCAATATCTGTATGCTTAAATAAGTCTTTTTGAGCTTGCTCAATAATTCTCTTTTTAAAATTATAATAACGATCATATTTTTGCTCTACACCCAAAATCTCTTTTAACTCCTCTACATAGAAAGTTCTTTCTCTTATTCCTTCAAAAGATTTAAGAAGTTCATACATACGAATAGAATTTGCACTACTGATATTAAGAACGTTTTTCATATCGTACATTAGAAAACGGTTCTTTAGTCTTAATAAATAAGGCTTTAAATCGGGATGAAAAGTTGCTTCTACAACTCCAGTTCCATCAATATTATATTTAAAGGAGCTTACTAAAGAAGTCTTGAATATTTTTTGCTTCCCTTCCTCCTCTAGTGGAATTTTCACTACCTTTTTGAGTAACCTATCCGTCGTTAATTCGAGCTCTTTATAGATGTTTTTATTCTTTATATTGAATGTGTCAATAAAGTCTTTTAAGGGTATCTTATAGGTTTTAAAATCTTCATCATCGTTAGAAATTCAAGAAACCATTATTGTAAACAATCTTATTTCTGTTATCGAGAAATCCAATCTCGCATTTACTAAATAATGACTCTTTTTTACAATGTTTTTTGTTTTTGACATTTTTTATTTTTGGTATATAAAAACTACATCCTAAAACAATTGTAGTTTTTTGAAGTAGTTTTTCAATATAATTTTCACAAAACCTTATAATTGTAGCTATTAACCCTAGAAATGTAGTTATTCAGGTATTAAAATGTAGTTATCTACCCTAAATATGTAGTTTTTGACCCTATTTTTGTAGTTTTCATTATCTTAAAACCCTTATATCAAGCTACTTTTGCTTACCTGTAAGTATTTAAGCTTTATAAGTATACACAACACTTCAATTCTAACTTAATAAAGGGTTAATAAAGTCTCTATTTTCTTGTTGTTGTGATATTTTTCCCTTTATTTCAAAGATTTTTTAATTTTTATTGGGACTCCTCCGCCCGAAAAACTACAATTTTAGGGTTGCTTTATTAAGCCTTTATTAACTAAACACGAATCACACCAAAAGAAAATAACAGAATAGCAACAGCTACTAAAATGAGAATGGCGTAGAATAATACCTGATAGGTAGAAAGAGCTACTTTTACTTTTAGAAGTTCTCCATACATCCCTACTCTCGAATTTTCTAATTCTACAACCTTTAATTCGTTAACCTTTGATTGTTGTTTATAGATTTCAACATAACCTGTAAACTCCTCTATTTTTCACTCTAAGGTTTTGTTTTGAATTTGTAACTCATAATTTTCTTTTAAGAGCATTTGATTCTCTTCAATACTTTTGGTGCTTTGTTTTGTTTTTTCATCCAATTGAGACTCCTCTTCTTCTTCATTATCATCATCAAGTTTTTTCCCCATTCTATTGGCTAATAACTCCAAATCATTTAATAGAATATAACTCCCCTTTCCATTTTTATTCATTTTAGAATGTAGCTGAATCCCTTCTTTTTTTATCCGCTTATAAAAGGTAGGTGCAGATGTTTTAAGCATAGAGATTGCTTCGGTAACACGTATCATTTTTACCCTAAAAAATAAAAACTTCCATAAAGATATCGCTCTGTTCTTTTCGATACTTTTTTAACCTTTTTAATACTTTATTTTGTTTATTAAACGGTTAATTAAAGCTTAATAAGAAAATGATGCCAACTTAATTAACTATACTTAGAATACTAAGTAATAAGTAATATTCAAGTGGTTTTTAGAGTTAATTTTTCTTTATAAAGCTATTATTAAGGGTTACTTAAATACCATTATTTCTTTATTAAAGATTAATAAATGATTTATAAACACCTAATGTATTTTGCCTATATAAGTCATAGTAGAGGAGTTTTAATCTTTATAAATATTAATTAATCTTTTTTCAAGTATTTATTAACCATTTATTAAGTAGAGGAGTGTTGTATATCTATACTTTACTCTATACTTTGGTTATATACTTAGATAAACAACAAACCCAGTAATGATAAGGGGTATGCAATGACTCGTAACCTAAATAATATAATTAAATATTATTTTTCTTTCTTTAACGAAAAGAGAGGAGTCTTTTCTTTTAAAGAATTCTTAATCAATCATCATTTTATTATAATGTTCTTGATTGAGTGTGTTAAATATGATTTCAAATGAATCAAATAAATCTTGATTGGAGGCGTTATGAATCCTTTGATAATATAAATTATCTAATGGATATACCCCATGACTTGCATCATTAATTTCAGAAATTAAAGCACTTGTAATATTAAAACTTGGAGTCGATGAGTCTATATCTGAGATTGAACTCCAACTATCAGAACCGTGACCAATAAAACTGGCATACGATTCTAGGATTCTTCTCATTGTGTTATAGATTGTAATTTTATGCAATGAGTTATTTTCATTTTTAAGATTTTTTAATGAATCCCATAACATAAAATAATCATTTTTAATAAAGCATTTTTGCCCTTTTGTCTCGATATGGGAATCGTTCCCAAGTTTTGTTATATGATAATGATTCCTTTCTAAGCAAATTGGTCTGAAATCAAGGGAAACCTCTTTGTAGAAATAAACATTATGAGAAAGAATAAATATCTGTTCTAAGTACTGATTTTCTAATTCTCTTTTTTCAGGTCTACTAGAGCCTTTTTGTCTTATTAATTTTTGTATTAAAGTAGAAACAATAAATAGAATTTGATTATCCATACTGGATACAGGGTCATCTATAATTAATATTTTTTTCTTATTGTTTTCGGTTTCAAAATTTCCTTTACAAGTTTCCGAAAAATACAAAAATGCTATAAAATTTTTTTCTCCTTCACTTAGTGATTTGAATACATTATTTGAACCTTCTCTATCTAAATAGTATGTGTTTTCTGAGCCTACTGTTTCTTTAATAGTAAAACCTGTAAACCCACTTAATTCTAGTGTATTATTTATACTTTCTACAGCATCACTTGTATTAATGGTAGTTTGTCTTAATTCGACAATATTTGAATTAAATGTACTAATTTTAGCAATGGTTCTCTCTTTAGAATTATTTATACGTTCTACTAATTTATTTATTTTCAATATTTC
The DNA here is from genome assembly GCA_025210805.1 of Flavobacteriales bacterium. Classification (NCBI taxonomy): domain Bacteria; kingdom Pseudomonadati; phylum Bacteroidota; class Flavobacteriia; order Flavobacteriales; species Flavobacteriales bacterium. The sequence continues at coordinate 112,528 of JAOAQX010000006.1, read as the reverse complement.
ATTGTCAGAATCTGCTATTTCAGAAAGACATTCTTTTGCCATATACAACCAAATCTTATCAATTAATTCATTTCTATGACTTTCAATATTATCAACTTCCTGATTATGAGTTATTAAGTTATAATTGATTTTTAAGAATCTAATGTAAAAATTCTTAATTGAGGTTATACTTTTACGTTCATTAGTCTTTAGCAGTTTTTCTTCTATTTCTTTAATGTTATTATTAAAGAATGTTGTTAAATCAGCGTGTAAATTACTTACTGAATTATCTATGTTATAATCAGATGTCAACTCCTGCAACTTGCTAATTAAAGCGGTTTTTAGCTGATTATATTGTGTAAGGATATTTGAAATCTCATTCTTTTTCTCTAAATAGGTTTTGTCGAAATATTGCTCAAGTTTCGATTTAAAAGACTGATCTATAGTTTTCTTTTGACAAAATGGACAAATATCTTCTTTAATTGTTTTTCTTCCTTCATCAACCCAAGAACTTATATTTAGTTCATCTATCAAATTGGCTATATCAACATCATTATTTCCAATTATTATTTCTGAAAGTAGAGTGTTTATTTTACTTTCAATTTTTAGAATTTGAAAAAAATATTCAAAACCTATTTCTTTAGTTATTTTAGTTATTTCGTTTTCAAAGTATCTTTCATATCCTTGAGTTAATTCAGAAATAGTAATGTCATTTTCATTAACTTGAGATAATAAATTTCTTATTTCTTCAACAAATCTTTTTTTACTTCCACTATGCTTTAGTGGAATTTTATGGAAATCCTTAAAAAGAAGTCTTTTTGTAAAACAAAATTGTAATAATTCGTTCTCTTTCGATTTTATTCTTTGTTGATTTTTATCTAATAATTTTACTAAAGTTTCATTTAGGAAAATTTCTTTAGCAGTTTTTTTATCATTAATCAATTGTATTTGTTGTTCAATCTCATCATTTTGCTCGTTCAATGAGAATATTCCTTTTAATTTATCTTTTTCTATGAAATTTCTTGAAATAAATTCTTGGTTATACACTAAAATATCATGTGTGTCTTTATTAAAACCTTCTATTAAACAATTCGAAAATATATCTGATTTATTATCATCTTCTAAACTTTCGTTATAAAATAATCTCCCAATTGTAGATTTACCAGTTCCATTGTAACCAAAGAAGAAGTTTACCTTTTTAAGGTCTAGAATTTCAACTGAATTGTTATACGAAGCAACATTGTCTAGTTTTATTTTTGTTATCATTAGGATTTATGAGAATAGAATTATAAAGATATATCGACCCTAAATATACCAATAATACATAACAAAGGTTGAGCATAAAGAGAAAATTTGTTGCATTTTTCTTACACACAAATATCTTAGACGTTGCAATTTAAAATTCAACCAAAACAAAAAATGAATACATTATTTCGTGCCTACGGAAATTGGAAATTATCCAACCGTTTTAAATGATTTTTTAGAAATGATTTAGGAAAGCATATTTATGTAACTGGGAAAAGTGGAAGTGGTAAAAGTGAGTTTCTAAAGGCTTTCTTTTATCTATTGCAAAAGAGGAGTGCCAAGAAGAAAAATCTTAGTTTAGTGTTTATCGACCCACATGGAGACGTAGCCAAAGAAATAAGAAATTTTTATGCCAATGACGATAATAATAGGGTAGTGTATATAGACCCTTTTTTAGATTCTGAATATACACCTGTAATAAATCCGTTTCAGATAGAGAAAACGGATGAACATAGTATTGATATTACTACCCAGTATTTGGTAGCCGTTTTTAAGGAATTATTACCATCTGCTCAATTCTCTCATAATATGGAAGCGGTGCTTTATCCTTGTATATCAGTTTTACTCAAAAAATGAGATGCTTCTTTGTGAGATTTACAACGTTTTATGAATGATGAAGCCAATAAAGATTTGGTTCAATGGGGAGTTCAAAGTAACAATCCACAAGAATCACAATTCTTTGCAACCGAATTTCATAACAGTATTTACAATATTACCAAAGCCAGTTTACAAACCAAATTGCAAAGTATTCTTAATAAGCCAAGCTTCTATCGTTTGGTAACAGGAGAAAATACGCTTTCCATTCAGAAAGAAATGCAAAAATGAAGCATTCTTATCTTCAACCTTGCTAAAGGTTATTTGGGAACAGAAACTTCTCAAATTTTTGGTCGCTTTGTAGTTGCCATTATTCAAAGTATCGCCCAAAATAGAATTAAGCAACCTAAGAGATTTAGAAAAAAATGTTATTTGTTTATTGATGAAGCTCAAAACTACATCAGTCCTAGTATTGATATCATTTTAAAGGAAGCAAGAAAGTTTGGGGTTTATCTAGTTTTAGCTAATCAGAATGTAACAGATATAGAGCCTAGTAGATTGTTGCAAAGTTTATTGAATAATACGGATATAAAAGTTATTTGAAGGAATGGAAACAAATCGTTATCAATCCTGTCAAAAGAAATTGGAGTAAAATCTCATGAATTAGAAGCCATGAAAAGTTTTGAATTTATGTATAAAATTGGAGATGGAACACCATTAAGATTTAAGGGGACAATGGCACTTAATAAACCTTTTTTAAGGTTAACAAGAGAGGGGGTTAATAAACTTAAAAAACGCATATTGAAGCGTTTTTATAGGAAGATAGAAATTCCGCAAATAAGAAAGAAACATCAAAAAGAAAAGCCAAAATTCCCACTTAATTAAGTACTTTTAAAAATCGAAAACAAAACTTATGCAGTCTTTATCGCCTACAAAAACCAACATTCTTATTGCTCTTGCGAAGTTCAAATTCTTGACCATTTCTCAAATGGTTCAACTAAAGGTTGCTACTCAAAGAACAAACATAAATACCAACTTAACAAAACTTAAAAATGGTAGAGGAGCTTTAATCGGAGAAATTCCTTTTCCTTTTGTGCCAAATCATGGTAGAGCCGAAACCTTGTATTTCCTTAAACCAAAAGCCAAAGAATTATTGGTAGAGGAGTATATATTAGAGGAAGATAAAATAAAAGTTCCTAAAGGTTCTACTACGGTTTTTACTCGTGATTATTTTCATAGAAAATATACTATTGGTTGTATAATAAACCAATACTTACAACTTCAAAAAGAAGGTGGTTCGCTATTGTGGTTTGACTATTATTTTGACAAATTGGTAAAATCTCAAAATGGAACTAGGGCAAAAAACAAAGTCAATTTAAAGAATGGTAATTATATGATTCCCGATGCTATTTTTATGACAGAAACTGCAAAAGGAGAAAAAAGGCTTTGGCTTTTTGAAATGTTTTGCGACAAAGGAATAAAACGCCCTTATGAAACTTTACTTAAACATCGTGAAGCTCTTATTGAAGGTTCGGCAAGTATCAAATACAATTTCGATAAAGCAAACAGGGTGCTTTGTGTTTTTGAACACGAAAGTGTTTTAAAATCTGTTAAAGAAAAATTTGAACAGGATGAAGATTTTGAGGGTTTTAGAGTGTATTTTGTTTTTGAGAATTGGCAAAGTATATAAGTTATGAAACTAAAGAAAAATCAGCATTATGTTTGGAAACATTATTTAAAACCATGGACTAACAATGAACAAATTTGTTGTTTACGAAACAATAAATTTTTATTTACAACAAATAGCAAAAATGTAGCAGTTCGAAAGTTTTTTTATGAGTCTACAAAGTTAACTGATATTGATAATAAATTTATTGAAGGTCACTTAAAACAATATCATCCTTCTGCTTTCCAAAGTTTAAACCGATTAATCTCGATGTATGATAAGACTACAAATTGGGATGAATATTTGCAAAAGTGTGGATTAGAAGATTTTCATGGAATAGTTGAAACCAATTTTATCCCTTTACTAGATAAGATATATAAAGACGATTTATCATTCTTAAAAAATACGGAAGATTTGAATCAATTTAGTTTTTTCATAGGGTGTCAATATATGCGAACCAATAAAATGAAAAAAGCCATTTTAGGAAGCCTTGATTCCTTTAAAAAAACATCAAATGTATCAATGCCAGATTATTATCATAGCTTGAATTTTCAAGGGATTGCTGATGTTATTTTGTTATTTCAATCTGATATCATTGGTAATTGGATTTTTTCAAATGGTTATGTACAAATAATAAATAACTGTACTGATATAAATTTTATTACAGGAGACCAACCTGTAATAAATGTTAAAAGTGATAAAGACGAAAAAGGAATCCCTATGGGATTTGAATTATACTATCCTATATCTCCAAGCAAAGCTCTGTACATTCAAAATAAAGATATAAAAGAGCGAAAAGTGTGTATAACAGAAGAATCGAAAATAAGGTTCTTAAATGATAAAATACATAATCATCATCAAGAACAAATATTTGCGAAACATGAATCCGATTTGGAGCAGTATATGGAATAATTACAACCCAAATCTAGGCTTTTCTTTCTTTTGAGCATCATTATTTTCTTCTCCATGCTTACCATAATAAGACAATGAAGCAGTTTTGATGGTTTCAAAATTATTTGGTACATCCAACAATTCATCCGAAACTTTAAATTGTAAGAATTGATCATTGGAGTTAAACCAAAAATGATAATTAGGTGTAGCTTTTAAGTCCATCATAGGAATATCCGAAATACTACTAACTATTTGTAGGGTTTCTTTGCTGTTCGAGTTTCCAACAAAAAATGCCCCAACGTTACTAAGTGTTGTTTCTTCTATGCTACCAAGTTGTTTGCTATAAGAGCGTGAATAACTTTCTGAATTTTCCTTTATTGACACCTTTTGCTACATTCATCCTTAAAATATTTTATGATATCATTTAAGTCATTATATTTAATTTTATCAAAACCACTGTATCGATAAAAGATATCTTTATTTCCATTATAAAAAAACACAAATTGATCTCCGTTTTCCATAACAATTCTACCTTCTTTATTATAAGAGCCTAACCAGTCTTTTGCCGTTTTAGGCATTGTTGATTTTTCAAGATTGATATTACAATCGCATGGTGTTTCTTGATATGAATAATCGTTTGAATTATCTGTAGCAGGATAGAACCCTTCATCATCTTCAGGATAATATCCTTTCTTGGTAATATACCATGCTGATTTTTTAATAGCCTCTTCCCTATAATAGTATCTTCTTTTTCCTCTTTCTAAAATATTAAATTTACCTGATAAACCACCTTTGTAATAACGAGCTACAATACCATCAGAATATGTATGAGTATATTCTGTATCTAAAAAAACTTTAGACGATTTTGTTGATACAATTTTTGGATATCCATTTTGTTTCAAAAATCGTTCATTTTCTTGTTCTTCTTTCTCTAAAATAGCTTTTTGTTTATCAGAATAGGATATAAATTCACCTAAGTGGTTAATAATAATTTCTTGATTATCTTTATTGATAACAGTAGCTTGTTTATTGTTAAATGGAGAAATAACTTCTTTAAATAGATGCTCCGTGACTCTTCTACCATCCTTATCTACAAAAGCAAAAAATCCATTGTCGAATTTTATTGATTGCCTGTTTTCTGATAATTTACCAAATGAAACATTTATACCCTTAAATAATTTTGCATTATAGAAGTTATTTTTCATTTCAAATTGAGCAAATATAAAATCTCCTAAAGGAATGCCCTCATTATATGTTCCTTGTAAGAGATAGAGTTTATTGTCTATTATCTCCAAACCTTCACCTTTTCCATTAGGTTTTCCATTTACAATACTGCCTGTCCAATACATCTCTTTTAAGGCCTGCACTTTGTTATTGGGATAATAATATCTTAAAATTATTTTTGAATGTGAAATTGAGTTATAATCTTTGTGAGTTAATGCTTTAATAAGATTGTTAAAATGATTTTCTTTAATTTCCTTTTTGGTATGGTCTTGAGCTGATAACAAAAAACTATTTAAAGCTGTAAAAAGGCTCAATAAAAGTATCTTTGAAAATATATTGCTCATGGTTTTTTTCTTAAATATGGAAAAACAATAGGTTATTTTAATTTAAAGGTAATTGGAAGAGAGTAGTTTATTCGAACAGGAACATTTCTTTGTTTTCCTGGTATCATCTTTGGTAATAAGGAGACAATACGTATAGCTTCTTCTTTTAAAACACCGTGATTACCTCTTAGCACTTTTATATTCTCAACATATCCATATTTACTTATTTCAAACTGGATTATAATCCTCTCTTGAAGCTTTAAATCTATTGCCTTTTTTGGGTAAATAATATTTTCCCTAACATGTGACATAATGAATTGATTAAAACATTTATCTCTATCACTTGCATTTTTACATTGGGAAACATAAGGTTTCTCTTCAATAACGGAAAAAGGAATAACTTTCTCCTGAGCTTGAACTTTTAATGAAAATAAACAAGTTATAATACTCACTGAAATTACATAAGCTTTCCTCATCATACGAACTCTTTAAATCCATTCAAAATTAAAGGTTATATCAAAATGTTTATGCACCTATTTAGTAGGTATTCGTGAAAGGTAAGAATCGTTTATTGAAGGTAAGAAGAATTAGTGTGAAGGGAAATCATAAGTTCTAAAAAGAGATATAAATACTACCCTTCATTTGCCAAAATAGCTATTTTTTTGAGGTGTGTTTTACCTATTTTAAGCGGTTTTTCTATAGAATTAACCTCTAAAACAACTTCATTATTTCGTGGCACATATCTAAGCAAGTAATTGATATTGATAATAAATTTTCTGTGAATTTTAACAAAATTAGTGGGTAGTAATGGCTCATAAAATCCCAAGTTTTTGGAACTCAACAAACTTGTACCATCGTTTTTTATAAAATTAGAATAATTATCAGATGCTTCTATATAGGCTATTTTATCATAATCTAAGAAATGAGTATCAGGACTGGTTTTGATTTTTAATTGTTTACTAGTTTCAAGGTGCTTTTGCTCAAATCGTGATAAAGCTTTCTGTAGTTCTAAGGCATTTATTGGCTTTTGTATAAAATACAAAACATCATTATTAACGGCATCTATAGCATAGTTACTGTGTGCTGTAGTAACTATAATAGGTGGTAATTGATGGTATAGCTTTCGTAATTCAGTAACTAAATCAAAACTATTTTCTTCTGCTAATTCTATATCTAAAAAAAGAAGGTGTGGTTTCTTTTCAATGATACAAGAAATACCGTCTTCAATATTCGTAGAGTGTCCAACAAAACAATAATTATTGTGCTTCTTCAAAGCATTTTGTAGATTTTTAAATGCCCCTTTTTCATCTTCAATAATCACATAATTATATCTCATAATTGTAATTTTTAGGAATTTGTATGCTCACTTTTGTTCCTTTTTCTTTTTCACTCTTTACTTCAAATATCGCTTTTTTTGAGTTGTGTGCGTTTAATTGAGTAAACAATTTTTGATAAGCAGAGATACCTATTCCAGTATCATTATTAGATGAATTTACAAATCCTTTTCCTGTATCTTTAATTTGCACGTTTATAGTATTATTTTCTTCAAACAAGCTTATACAAATATCTCCTCCATCTTTTTTCCCTTTTATACCATGTTTTATGGCATTTTGAACCATATTTAAAAGTAACAATTTGGGTAAAGGTATTTTCCCATCTACATGATTATCTATTCTAAAAGTTAATGGCTCAAACAGATTTTGCTGTTTTAATGTTAGCAAATTCTTTGCTTGTTCCAGTTGAACTTTAATATTTTCAGTTGCTTTGTCGTTATCCAATGAACTCTGTGTAATCTGTAAAAGCTTTATTAGATTGTTGTATGTTTTCGGTTCTTTGTCTTGGATATCAGTACTTATTCCACTTAAAATATTTTTTATTTCATGTGGTTCTAGTTGTCCAATAATATTGGAAAGTTCCATTTTGGTAATACCTCTTTTAAAAGAATCTATTTCTTGTTGATGTTTTATTTTATCTATTTTCTCCTTTTGTTTTTTTCGATAGAGGAGGAATAAACTACCTAATGCCACTATGATTAAACCACCTATTGCCGAATAGGTATAATGTCGTTGTTTTTGGATGTTTAATTCTGATTTTTGGTTTTCTATTGTTAATTGTTGGATATCGTTTTCTTTTTGAGCTGTTTGGTATTTGGTTTCAGCATCGCTAATTTTCGTTAAGTATTCTGATTTGTTGATAGAATCCTGTAGGGTTTTATATTTTTCAAATAGTAGTTCGTCCTTTTCTTTGTTAGTAAGTGCTATTCTCAACAGTTTTTCTACGACATCTGCTTCTGAAAATACATCTTTAGACAATTGGAAAATGTGGTATGCTTTTTCATAATAGGTTTTTGCTTGAACGTTATTTTTAGTAGCAACATATACATCTCCTAAAATCATATAGTTTATAGCTATGCCTCTATCATTTTCGTTTTCTTTCTCCAACTCGATAGCTTTGTTTGCATACTTAATAGCTTTTGTATAGCGTCCTTTTCTTTTATTAATATTGGCTGTTTGAGAATACACAAAGGGTAAAGAATGGATGAAGATATCGGTTCTGTCTAAAAGTTTCTGATTGAATGCATCAGCCTTTTCTATTTGGTTGGATTGGATATAGAAATCAGTCACATTGGTTGCAGTTTGAAAGTAGGTTCTTTTGTCTCCAAATTGTTCTACAATATTCAGTCCTTGTAAGTAATACTGTTCTGCTTTTTCAAAGTCTTTTACTTCTTCAAAACTAATAGCCAAATTTGAATACAACACTCCTAATGTTTCATTTTCTTTATCATCTTTTAGCAATTCTATTCCTTTGAACAAGTAATCATTACAGGTTTCGTAATCTCCCAGTCGTCTCAATGGTCCAGCAATTGCAGCGTATGATTTTAATAATGTTGCTGTATTATTGATTTTTTCATTATAGGCTATTGCTTTTTTATAGTGTGCCAAACTACTATCCATAACGCCAGCCTGATAGTAATAGATTCCTAAATTATGATTAATACTACCTATGGACTTAAAATGGTTGGTATTTAGCGTATCGAGTACATTTTGTAAAAGATATACATAAATGCTTTTGAACTTATCTTTGTTTCCCTCTAAGTAGTAAGTTAAAGCAAGGTTTTGATGACTTTCAATATTTTCACCATCAAGATCAAGGCTTTTGAGGTAGTATTTTCTTGCTTCTAAAAAATCATTAGATAACAGTGTTTTCCCTATTCGGTTGTTGAGTTTGATTTTTACAGAATCGATATTGGTTTTAGATAATTCATTTTTTAGGCTATCTATCTCGGTATTTTGAGAAAAAGCAATATAGCCATATAAAAGACTAATAATTAGGAACAAGTATTTCATGTTATCGATTTCTTTAAATTGCAATTTAAAGGAAATCATACATTATCTTTCATCAATATATTAAGAGTTATTAAAAACATACTTGAATCAAGTAAACGACCATAGGAAATTATCTAAAGTCCAAACTTCGGCTTTTCTTTCTTTTGAGCATCATTGTTTTCTTCTTCATGCTTACCATAATAAGACAATGAAGCAGTTTTGATGGTTTCAAAATTATTTGGTACATCCAACAATTCATCCGAAACTTTAAATTGGAAGGATTGATTATTGGAGTTAAACCAAAAATGATAATTAGGTGTAGCTTTTAAATCCATCATAGGAATATCAGAAATACTACTGATTTTTTGTAGGGTTTCTTTACTGTTCGAGTTTCCAACAAAAAATGCCCCAACGTTACTAAGTGTTGTTTCTTCTATGCCACCAAGCTGTTTGCTCATTTGGTTAGATAAAATAAGGCTTAAACGATACTTTCTTGCTTCTGTAAGTATGGTTTCCATACTTTTAGAAATAAAATTGTGGCATTCATCTACGGCTAAGTATATTTGTTTTCTTTCTTTTTCATTTTGCTTGAGTGCAAAATTTTTGATTTGTGAAATAAGTAATTTCCCGAAAGCTTGAGCGTGTTCTTCTCCAAATAGACCTTTATTCAAATTGAAAATGATAATTTTCTTTTCTTTAATAGCTTGAGAAAGATTAATCGTATTTGTGCCTGTTACACAATTATAGAAAACTCGTGAATTTAAGAGCGATTGTATCTTTGTGAAAATGGCACTTTTGGTTTGAGTGTACAAACCATCATTGAAATTCTCAAAAAACAACCTATGATGCTTTGCATTTTTTTTGGCTTCGCTCAATAGTTTTTTATCTCCTTTTATCAATTGTTGTAAATCTGATAAGGAACAATTTCCTTGCTTCAATAAAACAGAAATACAAGGCTCTAAAACGGCTTTCATATTTGTACTTAATTCATTCGGAAGAAGTTCTTCAAATACGGCTGTTAAGTTTTGAGCCAATAAGTCTATTTCTTGTTCACTTTTTCCTTCGCTAAACAAAGGATTGATAATTGGATATTTCTCTTCTTTTGAATGTAAGAACGGATCGAAGTAGAGGAGTCTTTGCGGTTGTTCGTCTTGTACAACTTGTGCAAATTGCTTTGCTAAATCTCCATGAGGGTCAACCAAGATTAAACAGTCTTCTGATTTTCTTGTGATATTGGTAAACAAAAGCTTCAATAGTTCCGATTTTCCACTACCAGTTTTCCCTACAATATAACTATGCCTATTAAGGTTTTCTTTCTTTAATGTTGCATCAATATCGCTTAGTAGAATATCTAACCCATTTAGATTATTGTTTTTAATTTCTTTAGAAAATGTTTGTAAGAAACTTTCAAAGGTTGGTTGCTTATTGGATGTGAAAATAGAAAGTTCAGTTTTGTCTTTTATATTAAAACATCTATATGGAGGAAAATAAGCATAATCCTCAACGTCTATTGAAGAAAATAACTGTGTATATTCTTCAAAAGTTATAAACCGTTGTTGTAATAGCTCATAATATAATTCAGGGATTTTTTCGGATTTAGATAAAAAGACTTCTATCTGTTTTACCCAAGATTGTAAAACCCAATTAAATTTTTCGTTACTTAATTTAACAATTTTCCCTAATTTTATAGGGCTATTTCCCACAATTTCAGATAAGTCTTTTTGGGAGATTACTTTGTATGGATTGAATTCAACTAACATATTACCAAATATAGCATGATTTATTTTAACATTATCGTTTATCTACTACTCATTATTTTAGTCATAAAGCAATTTTTATTGAAAGAGAAGAACAATAATTTGGCACTTGAAAATGAAGATTTGATTAATGAGATTAATTCGTACAGTATAGATAATAAAAAGTTGAAAAGACGTATAAAAATCATGGAAAAGAAACATGAACAAAATATATCTGAGAAAACTGAGGAGTTAAGGAATAGCTTACAAGACAAGGAACAGGAATATCGGAAATTGAAAGATATAAGTACCCAAAATGAACAAGCTGTACGAAATTTGGATTTAAAGCTTCTTACATCAAACACAGAAAATGAAGAATACCAAAAAACTATTCAGAATTTAGAAAAAAGCATAAAGGAAAAAAATACTCTTTTAGAAAGTAAAGCACTAGAAGATTTAGAAAAGAAGTATCAACGTAGTTTATCGACCATAAGAAATTTAAAAACTAAATTTTTAACTGAAAAAGATGAACTAATACTTGGTAACAATATGGAAGTAGGATTATTGATAGATAAAAACTCTAAAGAAATTGCCAAACTAAATCGAATCCACAAAAAGGAACTTAATAGGTTAGAAAAAGAGCATTTAGAAGAAGTTGAAGCAATTAAAAGTAAAGTAATATCTAAAACACGTTCTTTAGATTATCGAGCTAAGAAGGAACGAAAAGACCAAGAGGATATAGTAAAAAGAGAATTGGATCTTTTAGTGAAAAATACTAAAAGTGAATTGACTCGAAAAAAGAATTTAGCGGATAGACAGATTAAAAGGAGAAAAAATGAGTTAGAGCAAGAAAATGCAGAACGAATTGCTGAAGAATTAGAGCGATTAGGGGCAAATTATGTACTCAATGAATTACCGTTTGATATATCTGTAAATAGTAAAGAAGCAACCAAGGATAAATTTCTTTTAAGAAGGGAAAGAGATAAAATTAACAAAGAAAAAGAGGAGCTAAAATCTAATCAAGAAAAACTTGAGAAAGAAAAGCAGTCTATCCTACTCAAACAACAAGCTCAAGAAATTGAGAATAAAAAATCTGAAATCTATTTAGAGGTTCAAAATAAGCTTCATCAAAATAAAGAAATATTGCATAAAACAGAAAAGAAAGAGCTGGAAATGCAGTATAAAATAGACAAAAATGAATTAGAACTTCAAAATAAAATGGATAAGGATAAACTTGAACAAGAATTACATCAAGTAAAATTCTTACATCAAATAGATTCTAAACAATTCAAAGGTATTATTGATATACTTAACCAAGAGAACAAAAACAAAACTGTTTTACATTCTATAGATAAAGAACGTCTTCAAATACAGATTGACCATGAAAAAATGAATCAAAAAGCACTTAAACAGGGTATTGAAAATAAAGAAACGCTACATTTAGTTGAAAAAGAGCGTTTGAGATTAGCGTTTGATGAACAACAAGGACAAATTACCAGTATCCGTGAAAAATATGATGCTACCATTGAATTTATGGAAAACAAGATGCAATTATTAAAATTAATTGAAACCAATAGAGGAACATTGCATAAGCAACAAATAGAAAATCTTCAACATATAAACAAGCAAGAACGGTTGGTTGCTCAAGAAGTATTGGCAAAAGAACAAACCCAACAACTTGTTTATAATGCTCAAAAAGAAAAAGAAATTGCAGGTATGGTACACAAGCAAACCGACAATTTAAGACGAATTACCAAACAAGTGACAGATTTACAAAATGATAAGGTTCTCCTTAATCAGGAAGTTCAGTTCCATAAGGAAAATGAAAGTAAATTGAAATATTTGGAGCAAATGATAAAAGTTTATGGAGAGGTTAAGAAGGAAAGATTAAATATTGTTGAAGCCAATGTAAAACAGTTAGAATCATTCCTTAGTAAAGAATATTTCGAACAAAAAAAATGGATTTTAGACGATATTTCTCGTGAAAGAAAATTAGGGCATCATGATGAACTTGGTTATTAAGCTCTATGTTTACTGGATTTTCCAAATATTTGTTGATTTACAGCGATCACAACATTTTTTATATCTGATAAAATAAATAATTGTCATTATTATAGCTAGTAAAAGAATTAAAGGCTGTCGAAATCCAAGTCATAGAATCCAAACTTTTGCAGACCCTCATGCTTTATTTTTGGTTTTTCATTCATGCTTACAATCATCACATTTGTAATATCATTGTTGGGCATAAGTATTTTTAACTTTCTGGACAATAGAGTTATCTCATTTTCTTAAACAATTTTGGCATGTTCATTCAATAACAAGAATTTCTCACTTACATTCTTTGCAAATTAGCATAATGACATTTTCCAAATAAACTTTTGTAGACCTTAAATAGGTGATTGATAAATTCAAGAAAAAAAGCACTACTCAATTGGGTAGTGCTTATTGGAGATTAATCAAATTTCAATTTTGGAAGATTATCGACGATTTCAACGGTTTGAACACTTAGATTAATTATACTAAGTAATAAGTTGAGGATGTATTTAGGATTTCCAACTTCATCAGCCCAATCATTTGGATTGTTTGTAATACCTGATTTTTTGTCTGTTTTCACTTGATAACGTTCCATTATCCATTCTATAGCAGACTTACCGTTTACTTTATATTCATAGGCTTTTTCAGGAATATTAGTAATGGTTATTTTACTATTGAAATTAATGATTGATTTATCGTTAACACTTTTCTTTTTACCATCAATATCTATTTTTTTCTTCCCAAATCGCATTTTTTCAACTTTAAAGAACTTGAATTCCATTCCTACAATTTTCACATCTTCAAAAGCTTTAATTTCTTCGTAATTTAGATGTAAATCTGCTAAGGATCTACCTGCTTTACTAAATGCCCAAAAATCTTTGGGCTTATCGACTAATGGTATTCTTGGTAACATTTTCTTTAAATCATTGGCAAATGTTGCTCTGTACTCAGAACTGTGTAAAATACCATATACATAATAAAATATATCTTCTTTGCTTACTGATTTACCATACTGCTTTATAGCTCTTTTTAAAATAAAATCACTAACACCATCTTTTCTTATGAATTCATCTTCTGTATTAGCATCAAACAAAGTGTTTTGCTTGTTTTCATTTTTTTCATAGTAATACAATGGAAATGTTTGATTACCACCATTTCCCATTTTAGATAAGCAAACATCTGGTATTACATTTGTTATTATAAATGAAAATCCTAAACTACCCTTTCCCGTTATACTAATTACTACATTTTTTGTATCATGATTACTAGGAAAAAATGAATTGTTTAAACCTGGACTTTCTATTAAATTTCTATCATTGTATAGTGTAATTTTATTAAATGGTCTGTATAAAGAAGTTGTTAATACATTTTCTTTAAATTGATGAGGTTTATTTTTCTTTACATCATTTCTTAAAGCTCTAGACCAGCTAATTTTATTAGGATTATTATCTAAAAAAACTCTTACATCAGAAACTTCATTGTCTTTTTGATTGTGGAATAAAAATCTCTGATTGTTGTAAAACTCAATCAAAGATTTCATATTGTGAAGAACCCTTTTTCTTGAAAAGTTGTAAATCCAATAATCTCTTGATGTAGATATTCCTACAGCATAAGTATTAAAGAAAGATTGAGTTTTAGTATCGAATTTCTTTTCAGGTTCAATAGGAATAAAAGTGTCAAAGATGGTATTTCTTTGGTTTATCCAATCTCCCTCTATATTAGGTTTTAAAGTTTTTATAGGTAAATTATCAACACTCTTAAAATCTGCTATAATTTGCAGTTTTTCTTTTTGGCTTAAATAATCTCCAATATCATGATAATAAATAGTTGCTTTTTCTGAATGGTTTGGTTGTTTAATTAATAAGGTAATAGATATAGGTGTTCTACTACCACTACCAAATATTTTACCACCTTCTTTTCTACTTAATTCACCAGAAGTTCTTTGGTTTCCTCTTAGATTAAATACATATATAGAGCTAAATTCTTCTTCTATAGTTTTTCTAAAACCATCAGTGCTATTTCCATCTAACCAAGCACCATTACTCACAAAAGCAATAACCCCACCATGCTCTTTGCTTAATCTATCTGTACTCCATCTAAAGGCTTTTATATAAGCATCATATAAAGATTTACTTAACCCAGCATCACTAGCTTTTGCATAGGTGTTTTCTATTCTACTATTTAATTTGGTGTACTCCTGATTTTGAGCATTATCATTAGCGGATTTTTGCCCAATTGAGTAAGGTGGATTCCCCATTATTACCTGTATAGGTGCATCTTTTTGTTTTTGTACTCTTTCTGAATTCTGAGGAAACATTTCCGAAAAAAGCTTTTCACTTTTTTGAGTTTCTGCTAATTGAAAAGTGTCTGTAAGTACGATACCATCAAAAGGAGTAAATTTTTCTTTACCTATTCCATCATTTGGGTCTTCTGTTGCATCATGATAGGCATTTTCTATATTAACAGCAGCTATATAGTAAGCCAATAATACTATTTCATTAGCATGTAATTCTTTAGTATATTTTCTAAATAAGTCTTTTTGCTTGATTAATCCGCTTTGTAAAAGCCTTGTTATAAAAGTCCCTGTTCCTGTAAATGGGTCTAAAATATGTACATTTTCATCAGATACAGTTCTGTTAAATTCTTTTTTTAATACATCATTTACAGAATGAATAATAAAATCAACAACCTCTACTGGTGTATAAACAATTCCTAATTGTTCCACCATTTTAGGAAAAGCAGTTTTAAAGAATTTATCATATAGCTCAATTATAATTTTTTGTTTTCCTTCCGCATTATCAATCCCTGAAGCTCTCTTTTTTACTGACTTATAAAATTTATCTAATGCTTGAGTATCTTTTTCTATTCTTGAGTTTTCTAAAATATTCATCATAGACTGCATAGCTTTCGAAACGGCGTTGTTTTCTACGAAGGAATAACCCTCAAATAAAGCTTCAAAAACAGGTTTGGTGATTATATGTTGAGAGAGCATTTCTATTGCTTGATCTTTCGAAATACTAGGGTTTATATTTTTTTGCAGACCTAATAAAAAATTATTAAACGCTTTTTGGTGCTGAGAATCTTCTTCTACTAAATGAGTAATTCTCGCAATTTGATTTTCTGCAATAATGGCTACATCTTTAGCCCATTTTTCCCAATAAACCCTATCACCAACTTTTTTAACCATTTTAGCGTACATTACTCCTTGTAGTTCCTCAAACTGTAATGCTAATTGCTTGCTCATTTGCCCGTATTCCTCAGCAGGTTCATTAACGCCATCTCCCGAAAAGTCTTCCTTTCCATGAGAAGCACCACCAACCAATATTTGATTAGGTTTCTTTTTGTTTAAATCAATTTTATTAATTGTTGCATTGAATCTATCATCGTGGGCTCTAAGTGCGTTTAAAACACTCCAAACGACTTTAAATCTATCATTATTATCTAAAGCTTTCGAAGCTTCTACATTTGTAGGAACAACAACTGGGATTATGATATATCCATATTTTTTACCTTTTGCTTTACGCATTACTCTTCCTACAGACTGAACAACGTCTACTTGAGAATTTCTTGCAGATAAAAACAATACAGCATCTAAGGAAGGAACATCAACTCCTTCACTTAAACATCTTACGTTAGTCAGTACTCTACATTCGTTTGCATCAGCAGAAGTAGATTTCAACCAGTTTAATAATTCATCTCTTTCTGGGGCAGACATACTTCCATCTATATGATTTGATGAAACAGAAACCATTTTTTCTTTTGCTTTTTGTTCTAAATCATCTAAGTAAATATCCGTAGTATCATTAAAGTTATTAGTTATTTTTTTTGAAACACTAATATTTTGACAAAAAGCAACGGCTCTTTTCATTGGTTCAGGGTCGCTATTTTTAATAAGTCCTTCATCTCCTAAAACCTGTTTTGAAAGAGCGTTAACACAACCGATTAATTTCGAAGCATCATCAGCCGTAATTTCTTCTTCTGAATTAGCTATCATTCTTTGGATTGATGCAGGAACATCAGTATCATTTAATGTTAAAATAAGAACTTTATAATCTGTCAACATTCCTTTTTCAACTGCTTCACCAAAGCCTATTCTAAACATTTCTTGTCCATATAGACTTTCATCATCCATAGAGCAAAGAATAGCATCATTTTGAGTTGCTTTAGATTTCGAATCATCGCTAAATAGTCTAGGTGTAGCCGTCATATAAAGTCTTTTCTTAGACTTTATAAAATCATTATCATGAACTTTTACAAAAGCCGAAGAATCTTCTTTGCTTATTGAAACTCCTGTTGTTCTGTGGGCTTCATCACAAATAATTAAATCAAATTCAGATTTATTAGGGTTTATTTTACTTAATTCATTTTGAGCTTTTGCAATTACTTCAATAGATTGATAAGTTGAAAAAACAACTGTCATACCGCTCTTTTTTCTTAAATCTATGGCTTGAAATTGTCTCACAATATTTTTGACATCTGTAGAGGCTGGAAGAGCTAAGTCAATAGCACTTGAATCTCCAAAATCTGCATTGGCTTGTTGTCTTGTAATTTTACTATCAGAGCAAATACATATAGGATTTATTGGTTCTTTTGAATTTGCAGACCATTCTCTTAAAGTTTGCCCTAACAACGCAATAGATGGGACTAAGAATAATACTAAACCCTTGTCTTTAGTTTCATTTTCTGCAATACGTAAGGAAGTAAACGTTTTACCAGTTCCACAAGCCATTATAAGCTTCCCTCTATTGTGCTTGCTAAAATGCTTTTCAGTATTGTTTAAAGCTTCTTTTTGATGTTCGTATAATTCTTTTTTGCTTGTTCTTGCCAGTTCTCCTGTAATTCCAGATTCTAATTTCTCCCAATCTACAGGTGCATTTTGTAAATCTGTTAAATTAATTCTTGTTACAGGAGGATTTTGATTTCTGATTGCTTCCTGTGCATTTGCTCCCCATTTATTAGTTGTAGATATCCATAACCTTTGAGAAAAACCAATTGTATTAGAATGAGAATCTTTAAATTCTCTACTTGAAGTAGATAAGAATGAATCTACGGATTTTTTATCAATAGTTGAATTTTCTTGATAACACTTACATTGTATAGCCCAGTAATCACCTTCATAGGTAAGAGCTACTAAATCTATACCCGTATCTTTCCCTCCAAATTCATCTTTATTAGGGAACTCATTCCATAACCAAACGTATTGAAAAAGACTTGTGTATGTTGGGTCTGTTTGCAAATATGCTTGCATTAATCTTTCAAACCTGTCTCCTTTATCTCTTTCTGAAAATGAAATTTCACGATACTCCTCCAGTGTTTGGTCAAATGTTTTTTTCATTGTGTGATATAGATTATAGAGCTACAAATATAGTTTTTTAACTACTGATTTATATGATATGTAAATTACAAATCAAGAAAACATTAAATGCCATTTACATAGTTGTAGTAATTAATAAAACTTAACTCTAATCAAAATACCTTTACCTATGAGCAATTGGGTTTTAAAACAACAAGAAACCGAAGGGACGTACCAGTTTTCGGGTACGTTTTTGGTTACCAGTAGGGTAAACCGAACTATTCCTGTAGATACCATAGCATCTATGTATCTCAAAATTCAAGAATTGGTAAAAGAAAAAGGCGGTTTAGATTATTTGCAAGTCTTTGTAAATACCGAAACCGAACAAAAGCTTTTCTTTATCGACCAACTAAACAAAGAAATGATTGAAAGCGGTAATTACAGAACCGAAGACAATCATTGTACACTCATGTATTCAAGTGAGTATTAATCGTACTGCAAAGGGTTTCCTTTGCGGTTTTCAGTTTGAATCTAAAAATAGAATGAATATAGTAATTCTGATTTTTTATTTCGAGTGACAAAATGGATAACAATAACGAAGAAGAATACATTAAAGATTTTGATAATTGGAGTATTTTAAAACAAGAAATTCATCATTCAGAACGTGAAAGAATTTATTTTAAACCAAGGGAAATATATAATGCCCATTTAGGGGTAAACATTGGTTCAGAAGCCGATGGAAAAGATGAAGTTTTCCTAAGACCCGTTTTGGTTATCAAAAAAATTGGAAATTTGTTTTTTGTTGTGCCAATGACTACGAAAGGGAAAGAAGATAGCCCTTTTTATTATTCACTCCCGTATTCCTATTTTGATAAAGACTCTAGCTTAATGCTTTCTCAAGCAAGAATAGTAGATAGAAAAAGACTTATTAGAAAAATATGAGTAGTCGAAGAGGAAGAGTTTTTAAAAATCAAAAAAAGGCTTAAAACATTATTGTTCTAAACCTTTTGCTTATTCTCTCCAACAAAGTTGGAGGAGTTCCCGAAGGACATTTGTACTCTTAGTATATGGATAGAAATTTTAAATGCAAATGTTTTTGTGTAAACAAATTTTCATTCTCAATTTTAAGTTAACTTCAATATTTCCATAGCTTTTAATACTTTAGAATCATCTGCCCTACCTGCGTAGTTGTCAATGGTACTAAAGTTTTCATGGTCTAATAAGTGACTAACCGTGTTTCTATCTGCTCCTTCATTTAGTGCCAATGTAGCACTAGAATATCTTGCGGAATAATAAGAGAAATGCCCATCAAACCCCATTCTTGTTGCTACTCTTTTACAAGCATTTCGGATAAAATTTGCGTAATAATTTACTCTTTTGTTTATGCTTTCTTCATTTTCATCATATCCCACCAAGATATCAAAAACATAATCATCTTTTTTACCTTTTAGACCACTTGTTCCAAACTTTTGAATAATATTTAAAGCTTCATCAATAAGAGGTTTTCCATTTTTTAATCCAGTTCCTGTTTTATTCCTGTCGTAGTACCAACGGTCATTTTTAATATGCTTGTATTTCATTCTAGCAATATCAATGAGATTTACACCAAAACAGTAGAATGAAAAGAACCAAATAGCCATATACTTTCTTTCTTTTTCGGTCATATTATCAAAGTTTTTAAGCTTTATCAATTGCTCTCTATCCAAGTCTTTTATTCTTTTCGTCTTCTTGAGTTTGAGCTTCTTCAAATGTGAAAAATCATAACCGTATGGATTGGTATATGGATTCTTAAAAGGGTTTCTATTAAAGTCTGCCAATTTCTTTTGTACGGCTTTGTTAAATACAGACCTAAGATGAACCATATAATTGTGACACTTTGTTCCTTTACTGATATGATATTCTTCAAACTTTCTTAACCAATCTTCTGTAAAATCTTCGAAGGGCAAATCTTTAGGTGCAACTTTGAGAACTGCACTTGCCGTATGTTTATAATAGTTTGCTGAATGTATTTGTCCTGTTTTGATAAATCCTTTACTTACTTCCATACAAAAAGCCGAAACACCTCTTTTTTCAATAGGCTTCTCTTCAAATAATTCTAAAAACACTTTATAGTCAAAAGGCTTATCCTCAAAATGCTTTTCATATATTTTGATAGCTTTCTTTTGGATATCTTCTAATTTCTTATTGAGTTCTCGTCTTCCATGAACTCCTTTTTTGAACTCATGGTTGGTAAAATCCCATTGTTCTATTAGAGCATTTAAGCCTGTACGCTTTCTTCTTACTTTTCTGTTAAATGTTACTTGCAAAACAATTGGATATCTTCCGTCTTTTTGTTTTACAGAATCAATTTTTTGCAACCTAGTGACAAACATTGTAGCCATTTGATGATAATTTACGAATTAATAAAAATGTTAATTCGTTGATTATCATAATTTTAAAATATTAAAAATCAAGGTCAAAGGGATTCAAAATCCAGTTCTTTCGGGAGTGCGGGTTCGATTCCCGCCCAAGGTACTAAACGGGAATTGATTCCAAAATCAGTTTCCGTTTTTTTTATTTCCGTATGTAACTCCTTGTTTTTCCCACATATAAGTAAAATGAAATCATTAAACTTTGGGGTTCGGAATTTTCCATTTCCAAAATATAAATGTTCTTTAAAGTACGAACCCAATAGCTTTTCTTTAATAGCTCTTGGTGCAGAATCATATGATTTATAGAGGTTTCCTAGAAAAGATAATCCAAAATCAATTAATGAAGTTAAACCATCAGTATTAGAGTCAAGGTTCTTTAAACTTGATTTAAACTCTTGTAATTCTCTAGTTATTTTGCTTGATGATAAATCATATGCATCTTTAGTGATGTCGTCATCAATGTACTTATCTGTTAATTTAGTAAGTTTTTCTTCTAATTTCTTGATTTCCTTTTTGACTTCTTTTTTCGACTTTTTAGCCTGATCAAGAGCATTTTCATACTCGGTCTTTAGAACTTCTTTGTAAAGCTCTATAACGCCCTTAGAGGGTCTAATCAACCTTAATAAGTCTTTGAATCTATCATGAACATATTCGGCTCTATAACTTTGGTGTAAGCAATTATTTTTACACGAATAATAATCATAATACTTTTTGTTCTTTTTCTTTCCATTTGAGCTAGTAGAGCCATAAAATGGACTATCACACTTTGTGCAATAAACAAATCCACTTAAAGGAAATTTCTCGTTTTTTGGTCTTGTCGTTTTAACCTTATTATTTCTACCATTTTTTATATCTTGAACTTTATAAAAAACATCTGTAGGAACTATTGGTTGATGTACTGCATCAATAATATCATTTTCAGAAACATCATAATTACTTAAATCTAATTTTCCTATATAAAGAATATTTGACAAAAGTTTACTTAAGGTTGATTTTGATAGTTTCAATCCCTTGGATTTGTATTTTGCAATAATTTCTTTTTGCAGGTATTCTCCAGTTGAGAAATCAATAAATAATTGTTTGATTAGTTTGGCATCCTCATTAGGAACTAAACCTATTTTCCCGTTTGCATACGGATTATCACTAACTAATTTTTGTTTAGAATAACCTTTTGGTGGTGTATAAGTATAACGTCCTTGTCTTAAAGCAGTCTCTATACCTAATTTTGTTCTTTCTCCAATCTTGTTTCTTTCATATTCAGCGAAGCCCATTTTAAAATTAGTCATTAATTTACTGCTTGGGGAATTGATAGAATCATTCCACTCTTCTGTGAAATTTACTTCTACTCCAATCTTCTCAAGCTGTTCAATTTCTGTTAACCCTTTTGCTACATGCCTACTGAATCGGTCAATATTTGTAGCGATTAATAAATTTATTTCAGGCTTATTTTCTTTAATGTATTTGAGAGCTTTTTGATATCCATTTCTATTAAAATCTTTAGCTGATTCTTGATCAGAAAATATTTCTTTTAATAGAATGTTATTATTAGCACAATAGGATTCTATTCTTTCCTTTTGTGATGCTAGTGAAGTACCTTCTTCTCTCTGTCTATTTGTACTAACCCTTATGTATGCTACTGCTATTCTTTCCTTCTTCATATTTCTGAGATTTTAACTCCTCAAATCCTTTTATAGTATTTTTAGCTTCATTGGTAAGAAATTGAAGAATTTGTTCAGTTTCATCATCAGTGTAGTTGTTCCCATCAAATTCAACAAGTATTTCTTTAGCCTTGGTTTTTGATATTTTTCTTACCCCCATATTAGCAACCTTTTATAAAAGTATCTGTATTATCATCAATACCGATTTGAATTTTAGAGAACTCCCAATTTCGTATAATCTTTAGTAGAGGTTTGTTCTTAACAAGAGAACTCGGTTCTTCGATGTATCGAACATCTGAATCATTGACAAATATTTTCATATAAATAAATGATCCTGTTCTTAAAAAGAAAAGCAGTTTTAGCTTTTCAATATCAGAGTATACATCCTTAATTTTATAATCAAAATACAAGGTGTTTTTAGGAAAACAATACGCTAATATCTGTGTGAATGGTATATGAATATGTGAACCGTTTGGCAGTTGTTTTTGATAGGTTACTTTAGATTCAAACTTAGTATAACCATCCTTTTGTACCATTAGTATTTTTTCGTCACCAATTATGGAATGTATTATACAATACTTAAACAAATAGAAATCGTTGATAACAATGTTAAATAAGACTTCTCTAACTCTTTTAATTATTTTTAATGGTAAACCATATTCTCTAAGTTCAATGAGTACTTCCATCCAAATACTTTCAACCTTATTAAATCTGTTGTTTTTGGCTGAGTCATTTTTATCAATTTGAACTACACCTTTTTCTATCCAATTATTAATTACTCTAGAAGAAACGTTATCGCTTCCCTTAGATTTTAAATTAAGACTCTTATTGATTATTTTATTCTTAGATAAATTTAGAATATTGATATTCGTACTATCCAATACATCTACAATTGCATTGTTTTGAATGGATGGAGTTAATTCTTTGAGCTTGTTTATATCCAACATGGTTTTCTATATTTACTTTGATAAAGCAAATATAGAAATAAAATACATTGAAGAATAGTTTTTAGTATATTGTTTTACATTAAAGTAAAGTATTTAGTCGTAAAATAGTCGAATATTTTACCATTCATCCTAAAAATATCTACTGTTAAAACAGGAAAAAGGTTAGAATGAAAATTTCATCGAAAAGTATATTTTAAACTTTTTAATAACATGAAATTTGGCTGAAGGAAACTAAACATTGAAATCACCTTTTTCATAATTAAAGGATAAATATTCATCAAATGTCATACTCTCATTAGAGGAAAGATCCATAACCTTTATTGTCGTTTTATACCCTTGTGAAGGTTTATCAGTTGGAATATCATGAATAAACAAAGGATAAAGTTCTAATGTTGGTGACATACCCCTGGATTTTTCAAAATCAAATGATTTCGAAAGTGGTAGAAATATTTGAATATTTAAATTTCCAAAACCTACAATTAGAGTTAATTCAGGGTAGAAATGATTGTTTTCAAAGTTATTTTTTGTTTCATAAAGCAATACATTTGGCTTTTCCCAACGCTTATTTATCATAGCTACTGTAAATAATGAAGAAAAATATACCGCTTCATCTGTTTTTCCCATTAGCCAGTCAAAAAGTAAATCATATTTTTCCAACTTTTCGACAGGCAAAAATGATAAAGCAATTTTAACTAGAGCCTTGTACACATATAATGGTTTTAAGGGAGGATTTCTAAAATTAAAAGTAACAGACTTTTCATCTTTATTAATTTTATAATCATCATGCGATTTATTTCCTAATTGAATAAATACTTTTCCTTTACTATCTAGATTTAATTTGGTTCTAGTTTCTTCATCTCTATCAGTTGTCCTAGACTGAAACTTAGGTACTCTTTTTTTTCCTTTGACACTAAATAATGACAAATATGGCAAGAAAAACTTAGACAAATGGCTTTCATATCTACTTGCTATTTCGTTGCACCTATCACACTCATCATAAATAATGTAATTATTTCTGCCTAAAAGCTCTGGACATGCATGAGCAGTTTTTTTGAACTCCGTATTATTCTCATCCTTTTTACAAAATCTACACATCCTAACTTTAGGTTTAATAGAATTTAGAGAATTTGAACTTCCTATTAAGTGATATTTTTCAAAAAATGAATTTATATTTTGGTCTTCTTTGCTCATTCGATATTACTTTTTCTATGTTTAATTATTCGTAAAATCATGATTAAAAGCATTTATCGATAAATAGGTCATAAAATTTTGTAGCAAATCTGTAGAATAAGGAGATTTATAATTTTTTACCCTCTGAATTTTAAAGTCAAAAATTTTACTTTGGTTATCCTAAACACCTTTTTGACCTATACAAAAATCTCTAACGCAATATAGTTTCTTTATATATAGTTCTAACTTTTTTAACTTACTACTATACAGAAAGTAATAAATACACACAACCACTTATTCATCAAGTTATTATATTAATAGTGAAACATTAAAGATACAAATAGGAGACAAACTTTAGTTAATTAAAGATAGAATAACAGAAAAATGTCTTTCAAATCAAAAGTTCCAAAAGACAAGATTAATAAATATTTATTAAACAATATCCAATATTACTCATTGTTTAACATTGTGTTCTATTCCTCCTCCCAACCATTCTCCAGTAAATAACCAAATTTCATAAAAAAATAACCATTCGCTTGCCCAAGGAATTATGGTATCAACTAATAATGTTCTTTTAGACCATTCTTTATTATTTGGATAAAAAAGACATAACTTCTGCTTAGTTGTTGAATATGTATGTGGTAATTGCTTTTCATCTTTATATAGTCTTAATTTTTTAGGTTCTTTAACAAAAATTTCTACAGTATTGTTATCATTCAATATTACTTCAACTGTATATTCTCGGCTAAGCGCCGTAGGTTTTAAATTACCTTTCCACGATAATTTGAACCTACTGCGTTTAGTTTTACTTTCTGGAAAAGCCTTTAACAAAGTCTTTTCTTGGACAATTAAAGAGATTTTTTTTATTTCCCTATTGTCTCTCATTACCATAAAAGTTATGATTTTTAATCTCCTTTGTATTTTCAGCAGATACTGTAGAATTAATTATACCAGATCCTAAAGCCATTTTCAACTTTCCACCCTCTCGTTTTTCTCTTGTATTATTTCCAATAGAAACCAAAGATCGACTAACAATATCTTTACCAAATCCTTTGCTTAAATGCTCATTTATCCATTGAATATCATCGTTTGCACTAACTAATTCTTTAAAGTATTTTTTTGCATTACGTAGCCATTCAAAAAACACTTTTTGTCTAATTGGAAATTTCTCCCATTTATCAGCAAAATTCTCTCTAGAATCAACTGGGTTCTCAATTACAGCAATAGTTTTACCTTGTTTATTTTCATATTTTATATGGTTTTCCATGCCATTTAATATATTTATTAATGCATCTAATAGGTTGTCTTCATTTCCATATGCTTTTGCTGAAAGCGTTGTAATGATTATGGAAATAGGCTTATCATCATTATCATCACAAGTTGTATCTCTATGCCGCTTTAAAAGCTGTACAGCTCTTTGTAGAGGTGTCTTCACTTCATAATCAGGAACATCATCTATATTTGCATTCATACTCTTAGCGAAAAGTTTTTTACTTTCATTAAGCATTAGCAACATCTGATCTTTGAACCATTTTTGATATCCTCGTGGATTAGATTTTACCCAATCATCATTAACTCTATAAAAACCATGATGCTCTTTATCTGTAATACTAATGGCGGTATCTCCATAATTATTAACACTTTCGAATATCAATCTACTGTAACTATCAGGAATTGCAGGTAAAATATCTAGATGTAGTTGAGTAGCTTCAGCATATTCAATAGTCCAACATCTTTTCCCTCCATTTTTATCTTTAAGTTTATCTTTATATATGCCAGACTTAAGTCGATCACCTATTAACTCTTTATAATAGTATTGAGAATGCAATAGAGCATTTCCTTTTTTCAGTTCACAAACCAAATCAATATCATATTCTTCTTTATCTGACAATGGTTTAATTACCGTACCTAAACTAAATGATCCTTGTGGATACATATCTGGCTCTAATAAAGCTATCGTATCATCGTTTTTAAGATACTTTGCAATTGCTTCATATTTTGCAACAGCATCTTTATACTGCGTAGTTGTTAAATCTAATACTTCTGTAAGTTGCTTAAGTCTTTCATTTAATTCTTGAGCATTTAAAAAATTTGAGTAATTGTTTATCATTCTATTCTCTGTTTATAGTTATTGCTTTCTTAAAGCCATTTCGTTCATCATAAATTTCCAATGTTAAATCAGCCTTTGGCATCCAAACTCTACCAAATTCTACACATGCAGAATTAGGCATACATGGAAAAACCTTTAACGTAGAATCGTGTCCATGTTCAAGTTTTATTTTATTAAGAATAAACCTTATCTTTAATCTAAACTCCAATAGGATATCTGGATGTATTAAAAAATTATTACTAGGACTATCGATTGTAAGTGTCCAAATAGATACGTTTTCTTTAAATAAGGTTGTTATTCTGTCGTTGCTTATATCAGCACTTAAGGATATATTTAATACAGGAATTCCTCCTTTATTGATAGGCTCTTTAATTGTATATTGAGAAAAATCACCTTTGTTATTCTGCCATCCCCATGTATCTGGTTCACGATGTTTCTGGTATACATCAACTGTATATATATCTGGTATTAACGTTCCAAATTTTATAAGTAAAGGTTGAGGTGCAAAAGCAAAAAGTGAAAAATGATTTCTCTCTGAAGACGTGAGTTTTTTAAGTACTTTTTGCTCAAAATCTTTAATAAGATTCTTTTCCTCTACAATCCAATGAATTTCTTCATTATCTTCTAATGTTGAATTCTTCATTCCTATCTCAATAGGTTCTGAAAGAAGATATAAATCCTTTTTTGATAATTCTTCTTTAATTTCTTCTAAGGAAATTTTTGGTAAAAATCTCCCTACCTTAGACATGAAACAAATTACTTCGGTTTTTACATTTCCTTTTATCGAAGTTAAATTAAGTATTCTATTTTCATGCTCCCGTTTATATCGTTGAAGAATTTCTACGGTATATTTTTTTTCCTCTTCATTATCTATTAAACGATGGTGAGTAGGACATAATAACATTAAATTCCATAACTCATTTTTCTGCTCTTCTGTATAGTTATCAGTATACCTATGTGTTTTTTTGTTGACATCTATAATATGTGCAATATTAGATTTATTTAATTCAGCATAGGTTAATTCATCTTTTAATAAATTATCGTTGCATCCCTTAAATTGACATCTTCCCGCCGACTTTGTCCATAAATGTAATTTGGTTATACTTGATATTGCTTTTCTTCTTGCCCTCATTATAATCGTATTTGTATCGTTAATTTCATTTCACAAATAATCATTCTACTATAATTTAATTGCATTCACTTAATTACCTTTGAAATCCAACTCAAACCTTTAATCAATAAATTCAGTTATTAACTCGAATAAGGAATAAAACGTACTAATTCTTCTTGAATTCTTTCTGTATGCATTTTCACAAATCCGTCAATAAGATTATCTAAACTAAAGTTTCCTGCACTTCCTTTACGAATAACTTCATTGTTATAAAACACAGCAAGTTCAAGTTGATCAGTAGATGTTTTTTTAAACTCATAATAAAAATCTCCATTTTCTTCCCGTACTTTTAAACCTGTTAATTCTATAATAGGTACTGACTCTAAGATTTTGAGTATTTCTTCAGTACATCCATTTGATGCAATTATTAATATTAGTTGCCATTGCCAAATAAGAAGTCTATTAAATCTTCTTATCGCTATTTGATTAAGCTCAAACCCCTTATCATCAGTACTCCAAATAGTCTCAATTAGTATCTTTATGGATTTTGTAAAAAAATCCTTTTTATTTTCAATCCCAGAATTATCCATATTTTGAAAACCATATTCATTTAAAATAGAATATACATCAGCTTGATAATCGGCGACTTCCAACACTTTTGAAAATCGCTCAATACCTTCATGCTTACCATCTCCCATATTATGTTTTTTTGCATGCAGTATTCCACTAAAGAAAAGTTGTCTAAAGGCTTGTTTAATTTTTATATCCACTTCTTCTACAACTGTATTCTTTTTTAACCTTTTTAATAGAGCCGTTAGAAAATAATCTCCTATATGCCACTCCCGATTCAATCGTTGGAATCCCCCATTTACATTCTTTACATCCTTTTTACATACATCTTCTTCTATACCTGTTTTACTAATAGCAGGAAGTTCACTCCAAAAACTAGACTTCATAAGTCCATTTTCATAATAAATAACATCATTTGGCCAATTTCTTCCATTTGAATCTCTTTTATTTTTATTTGAAAATCTAATGATATCTCCTCTTAAAGTATCATGAGCAAGTTCTCTAAGCCTAGTTGAATTTGTTCTTTCTTTACTTGTCAAGATTTGCACATGTTCAATTTTCTTTTTTATTAAAAGAGCTTTTTTATGACGAGGCTTTTTATTTTTATCGAATTGATATGTTTGAATATGAAGATGATTATTCTTTGAAATTTTAGTACCAATCAAAAAAGCTAAACCACATGGCACAGCGGCGAATAAATTAATTTCATTTAAATCACTTTTATTCTCAGATAGTTTTGTGAATATATCTTCTATTAATTCTCCTATTTCCTCCATCTTTTTGATGGATTCAATAGCGTGTAGACCTGTTTTTTCTAATCGTATATCAACTTCAGTAGAATTGGGTAAAATATCGTTTGTATCTGCTGTATCAATTTCATAAGAAACACTTAGTCTTATCAAAGCTGTCCTTATTCCTTTTTGATCTATGCTAGGAATATTAGAGCAATTTATTTTATTGTCTTCAATATTTTCCTCACTTTCTAAATTTTGAAACCATATTCCTTTATGTCTATTGTAGTTATAAACTTCTATGGATCTGTCTTCATCAAACAAGCTTCCAAAATCAATAGCTAATGGAATATGTGCTAGACCAAAATATACAATTTGATATGAGCTATATTGATTCAAAATTGGTTTAATTTTTTCTCTATATTGATTTCTATGATCAAATGCTAATTGAGAAAAGTTTAAATCATAACCTTCTCCTAAATCAATTATTTCTGAATATTTTAATCGAATTTTTTCTTGTGGAATCCTTACCCATTCATTAGGTAAAGCATCTAAACATTTCTGTTCATCAATTTTAGCAAAACCCTCATGAAAAATTAATATTAGTCCATTTGGTATTTCTTTCATAGCCATACGTGTTAATATTTTCTCTTAATATATTTCTCTTTTTTTTACTAGTCTCCAAATATATCTACCATAGGTATTTAATTGACAAAACCCTCTAGAATATAAAGCCGTTTCAAGTAATGATTTACTTGTATCACCTTCTAACATACTAGCATTTTCAAAAGATTGTAACTTCATAAAAGTTTCAAAATCTATATCAAATTCAGTCTTCTTTCTATCTAGAATGTCTCGGTTAATTCGTATTCTATGGTTTTCCTTAGGAAAGATGGTATTTAATTCTTCTACTAAGTCTCTTCCTATAATAGGTGTACATTTTCGGATTGGAGTAATTCTATCAATAAAGGATTTGTATACTGGTCGTTGCTGTATTGGAGATAGCATTTTATCAGCGCATCCGTATAATCCTGCAATAGATACATAACCAAAAATATCCTTTGCAGCTCCCTTTAAACCTTCTTCAATAATTGATGTAAATATTCCTCGACCTAGAAATTCTTCGGCTAAATCTTCCTTTTTTGTTGCTGCTAAAAATGATACACCTTGTCTTAATGTTGCAAAATTTCCTTTTCCTGATTCTATATTAAACATCTGACCTGCATGACAACAATCTAAGATTACCGTGACCTCTCTAATATCAGATTCATTTATCAGTATACTTAACCACTCCATTGATACACCATAATCATCTCTCGATGTATCTACTCCACATATATACCCTCCTTCATTATCAATGTATCCATGTCCTGAAAAATAAAATACAAGGTGTGCATATTCTTTATTTAAATGTTCAGCTAAGAGCCTTTTCATACTTTGGTTGGTAACATTGATATGTTTATCTAGAGTAAAATTATGACTCCCGTCATCATTCTTCCTCAGTAATTTTTTTATTGCATTACAATCGTTTTCACATCCTCTAAGCTTACTTACATTAGAGTAATTATCGTTACCTATAATTAAAGCTACTCTATCATTCATCATTGTGTTTCTCTTCTAATATTCACAGCAAGAATACAGCATATATACACGATATAAAAACCTGACAATCAATCATAGGGTAAATACATTTTTTACTACCTATATAATTAGGGAAAACCCTATTTTATAATTTTATGCAAAAAAAAGAGATGTCTTTCACTTGACACCTCTTTATCATTATAATTGTATTTTTTAATCTTTATCCATAGTAAATCCATTTTCCACTGCAAAACGAACTAAGCCTAAACCACCTTTAACATTTAGTTTTTTTGCTAGATTCTTTTTATAAGTTTCAATTGTCTTTGATGATACACACATTCTATCTGCCAATTCTTTGGCTGTGAATTCTAACGTTAGTAATTGTAATAATTTTACTTCATCATTTCGCAGTGATTTTTTAATATACTCTATATCAACATATTTTTCATCATGATTTTTCATTAGACTTCTTGCTCCAACTTGAGCAACTTCTTCCTGTAAATAGTCTCTTCCATCTCTCAAATTTCGAAGAGCCTCAATCACATTTTTACCAATTGTATTTTTAAGTATATACCCTTTAGCTCCAGCACTAAGCATCTCTCGAATATGTTTTAAATCATCATACATTGTAAGTACTAGTACCTTTATTTCAGGGAAATTAATTGATATATATTTTAGCACTTCTAAACCATTCATTTTTGGCATTCCAATATCAAGAATAAGAATGTCAATTGTTTTGTTTTCCATTTTTTTAATAGCATCTTCACCATTCAAAGCATAGCCAATACATTCAAATTCATCTGAGTATATTTTTAATTTAGACATTAATGCTTCAATAAACAATGGATAATCTTCTGCTATAAAAATTTTTGTCTTACTATCTTTCATTGTATATAGGTATTGAAATAGAAACTGTTGTCCCATGTTTAATTCGAGAATATATTTCGATTTCTCCGTTAATTTGTTTTATTCGTTCTTGTGCGTTTATTAAACCAACACCTTTGTTAGAGCTATCTTTTTCCATATCAAATCCAACTCCATCATCATTCAAGGCAATATTTATACTATCATCGTGATAAAATAATTCTATACTAACATCTTTAGCCTTAGCATGTCTCACTATGTTATCTATGAGTAAAATTATAGTTGATAATAAATTCTTTTTCACCTCTAGATTAACATCGTAAGGCTCTCCAATTCTATGAAAATCAATATGTATCTTTCCGCTATTATTAATAAATTGACAATGTTTTTCAATAGAATCTGCTAAACTTTCTCTCAATCGGTCATGTCCTATTAAATTGTGTGCAATGGTTCTAACATCACCACATGATTCTTCAACCAAGTCTATAAGCTTATTCATTTCACTTTGTTTCTCTTCATTTTTTTCCTGTTCTGTCAAAGAATCAAGATTAATTTGAATAACAGCTAGTTTACTAGCAAGTTGATCATGAAGATCTTTTCCTATACTTTTCCTAATTTCATCATCTATCTTTAACCTATCCTCAAAAAACTTCATATCCGCTTCATAGGTCATTTGACTTATCTGATTTTTAAACAATTGCTCTTGTTGTATTTTCTCAAGTTCAATTTGACTTGCTTTGGTCTTATTCCTATAATTCTTTATTAATAGCCAAATCCCCAGAATTAATATAATTACAAGAGCTATAAGACCTCTAATTAACATTTGATCCATTTTATCTTCAAGCATATAACTATTATTTTCAGCCTCTTTACGTTTATATTTTTCTAAAGCAGCTTTTTTTTCTTGTCTTGATACTTCTAAAAGTGCTGATAACTCCCTGACATTATTAATACTTTCATATAAACTATCTTTTGTTGACAATGAAATTTTATTGAATTTATAAGCCTTTTTATAATCTCCTAATTGATGATAATAACTTGATTTTAATTGATGAAAATCTATCAATAAGCTTAAATTACTCTCATTATTAAGGTCTATTTCTAATTTTTGTATTAACTCAAACACAGCTTCCAATTGATTTAATTTAAGCATAGAATGAGCTAATTCAATCCCGCTTTCTATTCCAAGAATTGATTTACCAAAAGTATAAGCATTATCATAAGCCTTTTTATAATATATTATAGCTTTTCTTTTATCTGTATCTGAATAAAGCTCTGCTAAGTCAAAATATATAGTTGATAAATTGTTATCTAACCCAACTTCAGAACTTTTATTACTCGCATCCTTTAACATCTTTTCAGCTTTACTATAATTTCCCTCCAAAATATATAATGAAGCCATATTAATCTGAAGATCTATTAACCCATTCACATCATCTATTTGTTCATAATAAAATTGAGCTTTATTATATAGATTCAATGCTAGAGCATTTTGCCCTAAGTCTTGATGAATATTTCCTTTATTTTGTAATATTATAGCTGTGAGTAATGAATCTTGAATTTTCTCTGATAAAGCAAATGCTGTATCAATGTATGCTAAGGCTTTTTTATAATTTCCACTTCGATATAAAGACATTGAGTATCCACTCAATAACTTTAAACGTTCATTATTTGAGTTTTTACTTGTATCTAAATAATGTATGCCATTTTCAAAATTAAAAATAGCAGAATCATATTTCTCTTGCTGATGATATAATAATCCTATTTGATTATAAGCACCTCCTACAAGTTGTTTGTTATTTATCTTTTTACGAATTTCTAAGCTCTTGATATAATGATGTAATGCCTTAGAGTATTCCTCCTTTCTTTTATAATAATTACCAATATCTGAAAGACTATATGCTTCAATTTTTTGATCAGAGCAATCCCTCGCATAATTAAGAGCTTCTGTAGCAAAATATAATGATGAGTCTGGATTTACATTTCTTAAACTCCATGCCTTTTCGGATGCTCTTGTGGCTTTTTCCTTAATAGTAAGGTTAGAAAGCTTTGACACCTTCTTCTGCGCAGCAAGAGGATATACTGTAGAAATCAAAATTATTAACAAAAAAAACCTCATAAAATATATTATAATACTAGAATAGTTTACTTCATTCTATCAAGCTCGAAATTAATAAAATTAAATATTTTACCTAGAAACGTATACTGCTTCCTCCTTAAATATAAAGTTAGTATTTTCAACTTACAAAAGTTGAAAGCAGTATACAGTTAATTAACTATTGAATTTAACAGGTCGAGATTCTGCTTGAGCATCTTTAACTTTAACTTTTTTTCTTCTCTTTTCATCATCTCCATCCATTAATATCATTTCTATTTCACCTTGAATTGGATCAATTTCAATTTCCTTTAAATCTATTTTTATAATAGTTGGGTTATCTTTAAATTCATTAATGTTTACAATTGAAGTATACACTAAATTTTGCACTGTAACCTCCCCGTTATTTTCCAAATAAACCTGAGGGTGTTTATTTTCATCTGCATTATTCAACAAAATAGTCATACCATAATGCTTTGGATTTGTTTTTTCTTGATATGTTAAGAAAAAATCTGTAGTAGTCTGTGACATAAAACTTTATTTTAAATTAATAATACCACAAAATTAGATTAGAATTAAACTTAATTCAAGTCCTATTTATCCTAAATATTTAATCTATTATTAAAGGGTTTTCCCTATAAAAAATTGGTTAATATCACCCTGTAAAGGCTATATAGTTAATTCAACAAGAATAATCAATACCCATTATAACACCCAATATCACTCATCTTATTATTAATGAAATCCATTAAATCAACCTCTTTTGATGCACTCATACCGCTTTTATGTTTTCTTTCCTGCATATCAGCAGCTGTATTAAATTCTACTTGGAGTTTTTTACAATCTTTTTCTATAATGAGTTTATAAACTCTAGTTTTTACCATTGGATCATATAGATTCCAAAAATCACCGTCTCCCATGATTTCATTCATCTTTTTACGCTCTGCTATTTCTTGTAATTCCTGTTTACGTTTAACTCTTTGATTTTCTACAATTTTTAAATCCATTATCTGTGAGATATCAGGTACAACATCATCACCATATAAAGTTCGTACCGTATTGTTGTACTTAATTATTGATTGAATGTTAAATATAGTTCCTAAGCTATCTATTTCAAACATGATTAGATAATCATCCATATAACCTTTCTCTTTATCATAGATTAAAAATTCTTGAGCTTTTGTAAAATCAATTTTGGGATTGAAATAATAGCGTTTAAAACTTACTCCTTCCATTTTTTGATCTTTAAACTCTCCATCCTGTTGTGGATAAACTAAAGACTGGTTATTACCTCCAAACAGGTTACTTACCTCAACCAAGTCAATCACATTTTTCATGTGTTTATCTTGAGGATTTGATTTGATGTACTGTGTTATTATAGATTTAGGTGTTTTACTCTTTCTCTGCTCGTGTATACCTGTAGAAATACCGATAAGCATTAACATCATAAAGTAAGTAATGTAACGAACACCATTCTTGTTCCAAAGCGGAACTTTGTCTTTAATAATTTCAACTAGTGGAGGTAAAATCATTGCTCCTAGTAACCCTGATATCAAACCTTGTAATACTTGTCCTTGCATAAACATACCAAGACAACTTAAAATTAGAGCAATGCTAATAAAATACTTTAAACCTTTTTTCATGTGACTTATTTTCTTTTGCTTTTCAGTCCCAAAAAAGCTTGTGTATTTTGATATGAAATAAAATAGCGTGGGTACTGTAGCTTACCGTAACTGAGGTATCGCCAAACACCCACACCACAAATAAACCAAGCCCACGCCATAGCGTGAGCGGTAGTCCATTTAGTCTTGTGGTGTTTTAAAATTTGGCGAATTTTCAGTTACAAGATTAAATAGCTAACGCTATCTTATATTTTTACTATGTTTTTAGTTTTTTTCTTCCGTATAATTTTTCTGTTTAGTGCAAATCTAATTAATTAGGTGTGATATTCTAAATTTTGGCTTTGATATCTGTCAAACAATCTTTTTACAGCCATTGCAGTGAATTGTTTACCTCTACGAGTAAGAAAACTATTCTCATTTAGGGTATTGGCAATAGCCTGAAATGTTTTCCCTTCTTTACGTAAAGATTGAATGAATATAGAGGCTCTTTTATTAGCTTTATTATCTACTGCGTTTTGTCTCCTTGTAATAATACTTTTTTGACGGGACAAATCGGTCAAGTTTTGAGGATTACCCAATTTAGCACCTTTACGTTTTAATTCTCCTAAAGCTACTTTTGTTCTTTGTGATATTCTTTCTCTTTCTTCTTGAGCAAGTACAGCCATGATACCTATAGTGACTTTAGAAGCATCAGGCATATCTGCACATACAAAATCGACGTTGCTGTCCCGTAAAGTGTATATAAAGCCCACATTCCTCGATAACCTATCTAATTTAGCAATTAACAGAATAGCGTTATGCTCTTTACAGTAATCAATTGCCTTATGTAGTTGAGGTCTATTGTTCTTTTTACCACTTTCTATTTCTTGAAATTCTTCTATCAGCTCATCATCATCTTTTAGGTAATTTTTTACTGCTGATTTTTGAGCCTTTAAACCCAATCCTGAATTTCCTTGTTTCTGTGTAGAAACTCTATAATACCCTACGTATTTCTTCATATATCGTTTATTAAACGTTGGTTTAACAAAAGTTATTCTGTTTTATGTGTAATTAATAGCTTCTTTTAATAAGCTATAGAATGTATTAATTCTAAAACTTTATACCGCAAAAAATACATTTGATCTATTTTTCCCCTTATACATTTCTACAATTTCTCTAATAACAAAATATGATAACTAAAATGATTATATAAACAGGCATTTATTATAAGTTAATGCTCCATTGAAAACTAAAAGAATACCTTTTCGTTACCCTAATTGGCTTTTTTTTGCATGTTTTAGTCACTTTTTGTTTAAAAATGGTACTAATCACTAGCTATTAAAGACCAAAACGGTATGTTTTATCTAAATTAGTATGTTCACTAGACTGTGTAATTGCATCATTATTTACTTTTTTCTGATTTACTAGTCTAGTACTTTTTTGCATTGTAAATGTGCATAGCAGATTTATCTAGCTGTTTTAGTTACCTACTTCTATAATGTAGTTTGTATTATCAGTACATGTATTTATTGTTCCTTTTTTCAGTTTCTTTCCCTTTCCTCCCTTTCCCTTTATAATCCCATATTTACTATTCATATTTTTTCCTAGTTTTTTAAGCGTTTACGTTTGATGAATAAATCAGATTTAATAAGATCAGCAGAAATGTATACATACTCATTCCTCCCTCTTTTTCTGATATATGGTTTATTATCAGGATATGATTTTAAATAATTTAACAAATCGGATTTAGATTTAATAAACTCCAATTTTTCAGCTTGATATTTAACTGAAATATAATTATGCTCTCTAGCACTTTTTTTCATGTTAAATGCAGTTGTTGTACTAATGTTTAAGTATGCAGCTAAATATGATATTGGCATAGGATAAAACCCACGAGGAAAAGAAATATTATGATTCATACTGGTACCTCCCATGGATGATACCGACCTTTTATTCTTTTTATCTGAGTATTTCTTTACACGTATTACATAATCGATTAAAGCTGCATTACAAAACACTTTGAAATTAGAGAAGTCATCTTCTTCGAAAACTACCCCTGACATAGTGGTCAATCTTAGTTTTCTATGAAGTTGATTATAGCTGATTATTCTATATGATTTTCTTTTTGAGTTAACTGTAATCCATCCTTTAGATATCATCCAATCAAGAGCCGATTTAATCCACTTTGAAGATTTATTTAAATCTGTTGCCCATACTTTAATATTGTCATTAGAATACTGCACATGACCACTGGCTATATATTTAAAATATACAAACAGTGACAGGTGGTTAATCTTTCGATTTTTACGACAGTATTCTATTAAACCAATTGGTATGTTAGCGTAGATCGGCTTCATTGTTTATATCTCTTTAATTTTTTACTGGATATAAACCTGCTCGTTCTAGAATAGGTTTTAAGTCATATAGTTTCTTTAAATCTACATAGACTTGGTTCGTAATTAGTTTGCGGAAGGGTACCAAAATTAAAACCTCATTTAGATTTTCTAGATGAGGTTTTTTTGTTTTATAAAGAAACTAGAAATATAGATTTTTAGATATAGAAAACCACTTACCGTTGCGCCTATTCCTAGAAGAACAAAGAGTACTGTGAAAAAAATGATATGCATCTTTTTAAGACCAATAACCCCCAATGCCCCCACAAGTAGTCCCAGGATTAGGTATAGTGCCGCTCTTTTTATCAGCGTAGAGCGGAGTTCAATCTTCGCCTGGTCATAAATTTTTTGCGCCTCCGATTTAGTGATGCCAAAATGTTTACAATGTTTTTTTAGGACCGCCCATTTTATTTTAAGTTCTAAAATATCGTGTTTTAAAGACTCTTTCAGATAATCTGAGATATTGTTTAGGTACATTTCATGTGGCTTCAAAACCATAGAATCAATATCTTTTCCCCTAATAAATAGATTTTCAGCTTGATGATGGTTTATATTAGGATTCTCGGGATATAGTATAAGAAATGTAAGAGCATTTTTTACAAGGGTTATTGTCTCATCTTTTGTGAATTTTTCTTCTTGAATATTTAGTTTTTTTATAAAAGAATGGATCGAATAAGTGCCCATAAATTCCCAATTTATATTTTCATCTGTTTTAGAGTTGTAAAAAATATTTATTGAGTTTTCGTTATCTAAAGTTAACTCAATCTGATAGTTAAGGAATTTGGTTTCTGAGATAATACTTTTGAAGTACAGAATTAAATCTTCTTGCAAATGATTCTTTAATATATGCCTTTTCAACTGTTTAATACATTGCTCATATTCTGGCTTATGAAAAACGAAAGACTTATTTGGGACTAACCAGTTTGTTGTTTTTTTATGATTATTATTGAATGTAGTATCTTCTTTTTCTGGTGTCCCAAATCTTTTCCATAGAACTAAAGTCTCTGTTTTTTCTACTTCAATATTCAGCCACACCTGTGGGAGATTGTCGTCAAGAGGGGAGATTAGTAGTGGGAAATGTTCGTTTTTTTCGGAATCAATTTGAGTACACAATATTTGTGCTGTTTGGAGGTCTTTATAATAATAGTTGAAACTGAATAATTCATACTCAAACTCATATATTTCAGGGTATAAAGAATATAATAAATCTTCTAAGTTTTGACCATCAATGCTTATAGTTGCTGAGTGGAGACTCTCGTTTTTAATTATTTTTATCTTATTCAAAATGCTCGTTGTTTTAAAAGTGCAGTCATATAGGTTTAGTTTTCAGTTAAAAAGGAATATCATTTTTAATTCTATAGATGGCTTCATTTATTAAATTACTAAAGGTACCTGTAAATGATTTTTTTAATAAAGGATCGCTATCCTCTGAATCCCATGAAGCATTAAAAATATACACATCTGGGTCTTCATTTTGCTCATCTAAGAAGAAGATACTGTACTGACTATCTAATCGATCGAATACAAAAAAAGGTCGCTCTAATTTATTTCCCCAAGTTTCCATATCCTCCTCGCAATCTTCAAAAAGGTCGTCAAAATCTTCATCTACAACGCCTGTATTCCCCATTATTCCTGCTAAAAATAAATACTCTCTAAAGGCTTTAGGAAATTTATTTCCATTATTGTACTTGGTTTCTAGTTCTTGTATTTGAGATAAATTAATTCCTTTTCTTCTTCCAATACTAGGTGCCAAATTAGGATTATCTCTCAACTGTTGCATATACTTTATTTCCATAACTTATTTCTTTTTATTTTGTTTGTATCTTTTTTTCGCTAATTTCTATGCTTCAAGGTAGAACTTGCCTCAAAAACAAAAACCACCTCTTCGGAGGTGGTTAATTACTTATTCGCCCAAGAAATCTTTCCAAGCATAGAGTATTTCTATGAGTTCTTTCAGTGGTATTTCTGTGCTTTCTAGGCTTTTTACATCGGATGTAAAATATGCCGTTTCTGCATCGCAAGAAAATGTACCGCTTCCTTCACCTATATCCCAACCTCCATATTCGTATATGTCTAAAGCTTCATCGAAAGTCTTCTTTTTACTATAAACTAGCTCTAATAACTCTATAATTTCTGCTGTGCTGTATTTGGTGTCGTCTATGAAGTAGCCCAACAATATATGTTCATCTTTTTCTGGTATTGCCCAGCCAACTTTAGAGTCAAAATTTATTTTTATCATGATTTTTTAGTTTATTGGTTCAAAATTTAAGTAGGCGTTATTAATTTTCCCATCTGGATTCGAGAAGAACTCTACTTGGTATCCTTCTTTAGACTTACCTACATATTTACGACCATTGTTTTTATGTTTAATTACATTCTCACTGGCTTCTTGAGTAATTTGTTTTATTTTTTCTAGGCTCCATTCTTTTGGCCAAAGGGTAGAAGATTTTGGTTTTTTTGTGACAATTACCGTTTTACTGAGCGGTTTAGATTAATTTTTAAAGAGTTATTCTTGTGCTTGTATTTCTAGATACTTTTCTAAGGTTAAACCGTCTACTAACATACCTGGAAAAGCTTCCATTATGGCCTTTGTAAATGGTATCAGTAAAGAGCTTATTGAAGCATGAGATAATTTATAATCCATTTGACTTATAGCTCCAAGATTATCATCACCTAAAGTTTCCCGAAAATCTTCACGATTAGGTAAATCTATACTGATATATTCATATTTCCCTTTTTCTCTAATAAGATATTCATAATCACTTTCTTTTTTTGCTTCTAAGTTTAAATCATCACATACTTGTAATAATTTTTTTTCGAATACTTTTTTGGTTATATATTCTTTATTCAAAAATATATCTGTTAAGTCTGCCATGTTAATGTAATTTTTATCGGCTAAATCGTCTAGTTTTTTATGGAGGGCTTTAAGGTTTTCTGGTTTGGCTACAATCTCCTCGGCACTTTTCTTTAAGGCACTCCTTAAAGCTACGGTAATTTCTATATTTCAAGGTAGAACTTGCTTCAAAAACAAAAACCACCTCCGAAGAGGTGGTTAATTACTTATTCGTCCAAAAAATCCTTCCAAGCATAGAGGATTTCTATGAGTTCTTTCAGTGGTATTTCTGTGCTTTCTAGGCTTTTTACATCGGATGTAAAATATGCCGTTTCTGCATCGCAAGAAAATGTACCGCTGCCAGAACCTATATCCCAACCTCCATATTCGTATATGTCTAAAGCTTCATCGAAAGTCTTCTTTTTACTATAAACTAGCTCTAATAACTCTATAATTTCTGCTGTGCTGTATTTGGTGTCGGAGACAAAGTATCCTAAAAGCGCATCTTTATCTTCTATTCCCATAGCCCATCCTACTTGAGCATCAAATTTTAATCTATTTTTCATTGTAATTTTAATTTAAAAGTTTTCAAAATTTAAGTAGGCGTTATTAATTTTCCCATCTGGGCTCGAGAAGAACTCTACTTGGTATCCTTCTTTAGATTTACCTACATATTTACTCCTATCGTGTTTAATTACATTCTCACTGGCTTCTTAGTAATTCGTTTTACTTTTTCTAGGCTCCATTCTTTTGGCCAAAGGGTAGATTTTTTCTTTTTACAATATTCACCATATTCCTTTATATAGAATTGAAATTCTACGATATCAACCTTTTCGCGTGTATGAAGGGTTTTGGTTGTCTTTTTCAGTACTTTCACATTATCAGTTTTAAAAATTTCATGCATATGTACACCTTTAGCTTCCGCCTTTACCTGCCAAGGTGGTAATATTTCATCTTTGTTTTTACCTCCTTTGCTTAATACATATTCATATACTTCTTTTACCTTGGTTTTATCTTGATTGTGTATAATCTTTATTTTTATGTCTCCATACAATAAATGGTCATGAAATTTTACGCTAAAGCCTTTAAATTTAAATATATTTTTTAATTCCGTCAACTCCTCCAAATTCTTCTTCACCAACACCTCTTCACTAAAGTCATCCACCACTTTGGCTAGTTCATCGGGGCCTTTTTGCAGTTTTTTTGTAGCGGCTTCTAGATAGCTTATATATATTTATACTAAATTTTTTATCTAACTAATAATTAGTCAAGTATATATCTATTGAATGTGTAAGCCATTAAGGAATTTCAATTCCCATGATCTGATCCTATATTATCCCCATGTACCATCTACCTCTATATAGCCGTGGTGGTATGAATAGTATAAAATTTCATATGTATCTGCATCTATATAACAGCTACCAATATGTCCTTCTACACATTCTATAATATTTCCTTGTTGGTCTCGTTCTACATAATCAGGGAATTCAAATATTACTCTATATAAGTTTCGTATCACCCCTGTTCTGTCCTCTTTCCTATCTTTATCCCAGCAATCAAAACCATAATCTTTATCGAAATCTAAGTTAATGGTTTTCATGTGTTTTTTTACCATTTTTATTATTTCTTCTTTTGTCATCATTCTGTTATTTTTATGTTTGTTAAATCTATTCCGTCTTTTTTTGCTTGATTAATAAGGGGAAGAATATTTTTTTATAAGCGTGTTCTAATTGCTTAGCATTAAATTTATGCTTTTGTTTTAGAATTTCTTTATATACATACATTTCTCGTTTGTAAGTGCGTATTAATTGTTCTTCTGGACTTCCTCCTAATAATTTATGCCCTTTTTTGTATTCTTTTTCACCTATTTTCATAAACTCCTCTAAGTGTTTGTATTCGTGTAGTATTTCATATTCTGTTAAACCTTTTTGTAAATATATTTTTCGACTAAAAGGACTGAATCCTGCCTGTTTTCCGCCTAGAATTTTATTGCCTTTAGGTAAAATTATCAACTCTGCGGTATTATTACTAATCTTAGCAATTTTATCTTTCCAAAGCTTAACTTCTTTTCTCCTCAAGGTTTTACCACCTAACATACCTTTTTTTCTTACGGGTAGATCATCCCATGTAGCTAGAGCATCCAAATTCTTCTTCACCAGAACCTCCTCACTAAAGTCATCCACCACTTTGGCTAGTTCATCGGGGCCTTTCTGAAGTTTTTTTGTAGCGGTATCTAGATAGCTTATAAGATCCTCTACTTTTTGGGCAGAAAACTGAGCGGCTTTTTTAGCTCCTTTACCTACCGCTGTAGCCACAGAAGTCATTTCTGCAAGGATGTTGGCGGCGGTGAGTGATCCGCCTGTAAACACAATACTTATAATGGCCTCCAGGACAAGTCCAGCCATTTGTCCTCCTAAATAGGCTATTTGAGCATGGTTTACATTTGCTAAAATTTGTTCTATTTTCTTCCAGCACTTTTGGAAAAAGGTGGAAAAATCGAAATGGATGAAAGCCCAAATAAATCTATCCATTTTTTCGGATAATGGGGGCATTCTCCTCGGCACTTTTCTTTATGGCACTCCTTAAAGCTAGGGTAATTTCTATATTTCAAGGTAGAGATTTGTCTCAAAAACAAAAACCTCCTCCGAAGAGGTGGTTTGTACTAAGTTGTAATTATCTCGGTTTATAGTATCTTCTTTGATATAATACACTGTTTTCTCCTACATAAGTTTTAATTTCTTGGATGTCATCTTTTGTAAGTGAAGAATTAAATTCTATATGTTTTTCTTTCAACTGAAATAACTCTTTAAATACTGGAATATGGTCAAGTAGAGATTTAAATTCAGCATATACTTCCATAAAAATTTCAGGCTCCATAAAATCTTCATAAATAAGATATTTTTCTACATCATCTGTTAATATTTTGGGGTTTAGCCACGATAATAGGTTTCTTATCCTAGTAAAAGTAATTTCATAACCCAAATTATCATAAGCGTTTTTTATATACTTATCTGTTTCTGAACATTCTCTTTTATCATCAAAGTAAATCATGTCTGATAATAATTGCTTAATTACTGGTTTCATTTTATAACTTTCTTACTCGTTCATACTTGCCATTTTTATTTAACTTTATTTCCCAACGCCCTGTATAATATGCGAATTGTATGGCTTCTCCTTTCTTATCATCTATGGTAATAATCCATTCTGTGTACATACCATAATATTCATCGCCTACCGCTTCGGGGTCATTGTATTTATAACCTCCTAGCCAATTATCATATTTATATTCGTCGTCTTTTTTAAAAAAAATTGCAGTGATAGGATATTTATCGCTATGATCTAGCTTTAAGTCATCGTGTACTTGTGCAATAATCTGCTTTGCCTGTGTTCTGTTAAGTTCATATTTTTTTAAAAAAGAATAGCATTTTTAATTCTTTGGTTTAATCCATTTTCTCCACATCGCTGAGTTTATGATGATCCAAAACGACAAAACCATCGAGATTGTATTCAAAAGCAGGAGAGAACTTGACCTCCAATTCTATTGCCGAAAAATGGTAAGTTCCTATTTGATAGACAATCTGTCCGTAGGATTCTTCATGATATTGAGCAAGGATATATAATTCGGCATTGAGATTGGCAATTTCTTGATTAGAAAGTGTATATAGTGGGCTTTTTTCATCTATCTCATGAACAACAGTCCATACGGTGGGTAGATACATGATTT
The DNA here is from genome assembly GCA_025210805.1 of Flavobacteriales bacterium. Classification (NCBI taxonomy): domain Bacteria; kingdom Pseudomonadati; phylum Bacteroidota; class Flavobacteriia; order Flavobacteriales; species Flavobacteriales bacterium. Next base: position 68,418 of record JAOAQX010000006.1, on the reverse strand, counting down.
TTTCTCTTTCGAGCTGTAGTCTATAAAAATTCCTTTGAAACAGTCCTTTATCGTCTTTTTTATTAATAGAAATCGTGACATTTACTTCGGGTTCTATCATTACTGTTTTTCTGCTATTCATGAGTCTAAACATCAGAGCTCTACCTTCTTTATGAGGGCGTAGAATCATATTTTTACTAAAGTTGATAGCCGCTTTAGGTTTAGAAAAACGAGCATAGAGTAATCCTGTGATAAAAGCAAAACTGAGAAGCCCGAAGAAAGCTTCGAAACTCGCAATTATATTTGCTAATTTTCCAGAGGGAAAGCTGGCACCATAACCCAGAGTGGTAAGTGTTTGGGTGCTAAAGAAAAAAGCATTGAGAAAATCTGTCCATTCATTTCCAGATACTTGTGTGATGTGTTCTATGCCCACGAACCAATAAAGACCACCAAAAATGATATTTAGAATTAAATATCCAAGAATCATTAAAAGAAAAAACTTTCCCCAAGACATTTCTATAAAAAAAGTGTATAAATCATCTAGTCCAAAAGAGCGGTTTATATGCTGAACATTTGAACGTCCGTTTTTACCAATAATACTTTTAACTTTTTCGTGGGACTGAAACCCAAAACCAGGATCTTTTGTGTTTTTTGCACTCATTTTTGTGGATGTTTAAAGCAATCAATAATATGATCATTCACCATGCCTGTGGCTTGTATAAATGCATAAACAATAGTAGAACCCACAAATTTAAATCCACGTTTTTTCAAATCCTTAGATAAGGAATCGGATAATGGAGTAGTTGCAGGAACAGATTCTTGATTCTCATGAGAGTTATAGAGCGTTTCCCCTTTTGAAAATGCCCAATAATAGGAAGAAAAGCTACCGAATTCCTTTTGAATACTCATAAAAGCATCTGCATTGCTTATTGCCGATTTAATTTTCAATCTATTTCTAATAATTCCTTTGTTTTGCATTAACTCTTCAATTTTTTGATTGGAGTATTTTGAGATCTTTTTATAATCAAAATCATCAAAAGCTCGTCTAAAGTTTTCTCTTTTTCTAAGAATAGTTATCCAACTAAGACCTGCCTGAAAAGACTCCAACAGAAGAAATTCAAAAAGCTTTTGGTCTTCTTTTACAGGAACACCCCATTCTTCATCATGATACTGAATATATAGCGGATCATTTCCAGCCCATTTGCATCGTTTTTCCATTTTTTTGTTCAATTGAATATAAAACAATTATACCATTTTTTGTTGAATTGACAGAGGAGATTTACATTTTACCCCAATAGGGAATGAGATACAAGATTCCTTGATTTTTTTTTAGGAAAACCTTAACTTGCAATTTCAAATTTTATCCCATTTATGGAACGTTTTTCAACTCATTTTCGGGTGATGTATGCAGATACAGATCAAATGCAAGTGATGCATCATTCTGCCTATGTTAAATACCTAGAAGTAGCTCGTACAGAACTGATGCGAGATGCAGGTTTGCCTTATGTAGAGATGGAATCTATGGGGATTATGTCGCCTATTTTGGATCTCTATATCAAATACCTCCGTCCTGCTTTATATGATCGTGTTTTGGAAGTAAAAACGTGGATTTCACAAGTAAAAGGAAGTAGGATTACTTTTTCTTATGAAATATATGAGGATCAGCAATTGCTCACTACTGCTTATACTACTTTAGTATTTTTAGATGCAAAAACAAAAAGACCCTCAGCCATTCAAGAATCCTTTTTAGAAAAAATAAAAAACTATATAACATGAAGAAAAATTCTTTAAAACAACTGCTGGTACTGGCTATGCTTACCTGTGGTTTTTCTCTACCTTCTTTTGCCGATGAAGGAATGTGGATACCACTTTTGCTAGAAAAGCTCAATGAGGCCGAAATGCAAGATATGGGGATGGAATTGTCTGCCGAAGATATTTATTCTATCAATAAATCGAGCCTAAAAGATGCCATTGTGCACTTTAATGGTGGTTGTACTTCCGAGATCATTTCTAAAGAAGGATTACTACTCACCAATCATCACTGTGGTTATGGACAAATCCAAAATCATAGCTCTGTAGAACACGATTATCTTAAGGATGGTTTCTGGGCAAAAACTCGTGCCGATGAATTGCCAAACGATCATCTATCGGCTACTTTTATTAAAAAAATTGAAGATGTTTCTCAAGCTGCTCTAGAAGGAGTTACCGATGGAATGGATGAAGCAAAACGAAACCAAATTATCCGTGAAAACATCAAAAAAATAAAGGCAAAAGCTACTGAAGGAACTTCTTTTGGAGCGACCATAAAACCTTTTTATAAAGGAAATCAATATTATTTATTTCTCACAGAAACATTTACTGATATAAGATTAGTAGGAGCTCCACCAAGTTCTATAGGAAAATATGGTGCAGATACAGACAACTGGATGTGGCCACGCCATACAGGTGATTTTTCTATTTTTAGAATATACGCCAATAAAGACAATAAACCTGCTGATTTCAGTAAAGACAATGTTCCTTATAAACCTGCCCATAGTCTTCCAGTTTCTATAAAAGGATTGAAAGAAGGTGATTTTACGATGGTTTTTGGTTTCCCAGGACGTACAGATGAGTATTTGCCCTCTTATGAGATTGAGCAAGTTTTGAATATTTTGAATCCTGCAAAAATAGAAATTAGAAAAACGGCATTAGAAATTATTGATAATAAAATGCGTTCTTCTCAAAAAATAAAAATTCAATACGCCGCTAAACAATCGAGTATTTCAAACGGGTATAAAAAATGGATTGGAGAAAGTAAAGGAATGAAAGCCGTGGGAGCCTTGGATAAAAAAATGGCTTATGAAAAAGACTTTTTGATCCAAGTGAAAGGAGGGAAAGAGTTTAATAAATACCGAAATGTTCTATCGGATCTAAAGAAATTGTATGATCAAAAAGCACCGCTCATTTTGTCAAGACGATATTTTATAGAGACGAATATTGTAACCGTTTCTTCTCAAAATAAATTATGGAGCAAATACCGCCAAATAGAAGGATATAATAAGCTAGAGGATAAAGACAAAAAGAAAGAAAAGGCTCAAAAACTTGCTGATTCTTGGCTCTCTGATAAAAAATACTGGAAAGATCTTGATAACGGTACCGATAGAGAAGTTCTTGCTGCTGTACTTTCATTAAATGTAAAGAATCTGAAAGAAGGACAGTACCCTGCTTATTTTAAGGAATTGTATGATAAACATGATGGAAACCTTAAAGAAGGTCTTAGAAAAGCGTATGCAAAATCTTATTTTATGAATGAGGAAAAGTTTAGAAAAGCCTTGGAGAAGAATCCTGTAAAAGCGATTAAAAAATTCCAAAAAGACCCACTTTATCTTATTGCAAAAGCGGGTGGCGATTTTTACCTCAATGAAATAGGACCAAAATATAATGCAGTTCAAAGAGAAATAGACAAGTTGATGCGTACGTATATGAAAGCTCAAATGGAGGTGTTCTCAGGAAAAAGATTTTATCCAGATGCCAATGGAACGATGCGTGTTTCTTACGGAAAAGTAGAAGGAGTTTCCCCAAAAGATGCCGTAACCTATGCTCCATATACCTATATGGAAGGTTTGATGGCAAAATATGTTCCTGGAGACTATGAGTTTGATCTTCCAACAAGACTGATTGAGCTATATGAGAACAAAGACTATGGAGTATATGCCGATAAAAATGGTAAAATGCCTGTGTGTTTTATCGCCAGTAATCATACCACTGGAGGAAACTCAGGTTCTCCTGCCATCAATGGAAAGGGAGAATTGGTAGGTCTGAATTTCGATAGAATTTGGGAAGGAACTATGAGCGACCTCAATTATGATGTTACCCGTTGTAGAAACATCATGGTTGATACCCGTTATATCCTTTTTATCATCGATAAATTTGCTGGTGCATCTCATCTAATAGATGAAATGGAAATCATTCGTTGATTTTTGCCCAAAAGGTATTTTCTTTTTAAAAAACCAAGAATGGAAATTTTCTGTTCTTGGTTTTTTTATATTGATTATTCATATCGTAAATGGTATCATACGTTATTCTTGATGCAATTTTACTTCTCTGTCAGTTCGAGTGAATTTTCTGGAGAGAAACGGAAGAAAATTTTTATCGAGAATTTTTTGACAATCATACGTTATTCTTGATGCAATTTTTGATTCCATTGCATTGCATCAAAAACCACTCGAACTGACATAAGTCGTATAATTTTTATCACTCTTTAGCTCGAGTGAATTTTCTGAAGTGTAAAGAAAGAAAATTCTTATTGCGAAGCGAATATTGGTTTTAGTACAAATTAAAATGGATAAAATCCCCCTTTGAATAGCTTGTCCCGGTTTTTCGGGAGGGAAAGGGGGATGTTCTGCAACAAATTTCTCTGATAAAGAGACTAAATTCTATGGGTAGATTAACACCGTAATCGGTATAATGCCATAAACAGTATTAGATATAGTTTTCTTAAATGTGTTCTATACTTAAATCAAAAAACACTCATTCAGGCTTTATTTTTTTCTACAAATAAGACTTTGTGAAGAAAGCTGAAATGAAGCCTCTAAAAACTTAGCTCAAAACTCTTTGATAATGATTATCTTTGCCACAAACTAAGACTGTTGCATCACTTTTTTAATTATGAAATGATTGTAGAATAGAGATTTACCTCAATGCTTTTTAGCGGTAGGGAATATTTTTTTTGGAAAGGTTATTGTATCATTCTAGAAACAAAAAAAACATTCATTTTTCAGTTTTATGAAAAGTCTTGTAGCAATTTTAAACTATTAGTTCGGTAATGAAGAAAATTATTGCGTTATTAAGCGTTCTCTTTTTGTTTTTCTATACAGCTCACGCTCAATTTGCACTACCAGAAGAAAAATATATCTGTGAAGGGCAGAATAGTACACAAGTTTCTATGGGTTTTAATACCTCTGAGCTTGCTTTTTTGAACTTGGTGGGTAACGCCACTTTTGATAGCTTGAGTTTAGGAGATGATGATTTCAGTTCTTTGATCAACCTAGGATTTAATTTTAAATTTTATGGAGTAAACTATTCAAGTGTGGTCATCAGTTCAAATAATTTTATCACGTTTAATGCTTCAAAAGCCAATACTTACAGTGCTTATACTACGAATAACACTCTCGGCCCAAGCTCAAACTCAGATCTCAAAAATGCGATTCATGCGCCTTTTCAGGATATTAATCCGCTCAATGGAGGGAAACTCGAGTATGCTACCATAGGAACTGCTCCAAACCGAGCCTTTGTTGTGAGATGGTTAGAGGTGCCGATGTTTAACTGTTCGAACTTAACATTTTGTTCTGCCATTGTATTAAAAGAAGGTTCAAATGTTATAGAAACCCATTTGATCAACAAACCCGTTTGTAGTACTTGGTATAATGGATTAGCTATTCATGGAGTGGTTAACAGTTCGGGTAGTAAAACGACCATTGTTTATGATAACGATGAAAATGTAAGCCGTGATCATGGTAGTGTTTGGACCGCTTCTATTGAGGGAACTCGTTTTATCCCTAATAACACAAACTCAGACTATATTTATACTTCTACGAAGTTTATGCCCATCGTTTCTGCAAACAATATTGAATGGAAAGATAACCTTGGGAATATTTATACAGGAAATTTTAGTACAACGGTTAATCTCAACCCAAATACCACTTATATAACGGCAACTTCAGATTTATGTTCTGAAGCACTTAGCGATACAACATTCTTTATTCAAACCTCGTTAAATCAGTTTGTAGATGGAATCTCTACGAGTGTAGGTTCTTTTTGCCCAGGAGATTCTGTGGCATTGTCTTTAGCATTAAGTTCAGATGTAGGTCTGTCATCAGTAACTTGGAGTACAGGGTCAAATGATAGTTTGATTTATGCAAAAACGCCTGGTCTTTACTCGGTAACGGCTCAGTCTAATGATGGGTGTAGCTTTAGTAAAACTTTTTCTGTAACAGAAAGACCAAAACCTGTTGTTTCTATAGCGGATACGTTGTTTTTATGTCCAGGGGAAACACTTTCTGTAGATATTAGTTTTAATAATTCTCAAACGGCTTATTCTTGGGAAAATGGGACAACAAATGCCGTGAGAACCATAAATTCACCTGGGAATTATTCCTTTATCAATACTTTGAATGGTTGTGAATTTAGAGATACGTTTACTGTTGCTCCTTCTGTTGCTCCTTCTTTTTCTTTAGGAAGTGATACCAGTATTTGTCTTGGAAATAATTTAATACTCAATCCCGATTTTCAAACTACAGAAGGCTATCTGTGGAATACAGGAGATACCACCGAAACACTTTCTATCTCAAGTCCTGGGAATTACTGGGTGCAAATTACTAAGCAAGGATGTTCTAGCAGAGACAGTATCGCAATTACGCCCAAAGTTCCTCCAATGGTCAATTTGCCAGATACGGTATATTTCTGTACAGGATCTTCAGTTGATTTGGATGCCACATCGGCATCGGGAGCTAGTTATTTATGGAATAATTCTAGTACCGATTCCATTATCAATGTAAACCAATCTGGAACTTATATTGTACAAGTAAATTTAGATGCTTGTCCTGTTTTTGATACTGCCGTAGTCATTGAGCAAGCTTTTCCGATAACTAATTTAGGTCCCGATCAAGATTTGTGTCAAGGAATGAACACCACTTTGATGGTGCAAGAAGGAAATGCAAACTATCTGTGGAATAATAACCAAACCACACAAGCCATTCAAGTGAATACTACGGGGATTTATTCTGTAGCGGTTACAAAAAACGGTTGTACCTCCTATGATACTATTTCAGTAGATTTTGGAAATTATGCAACCGTTAATCTGCCCGATACCGTTAATCTTTGTACAGGAGATACCACCATTTTAAATGCTTTTTATCCAAATGCGACTTATTTATGGAATACTTCCAATACAGATTCTGCCATTAGCATTTCTCAATCAGGAACCTATACAGTGGCTGTAAATTTAGATGGTTGTATAAAATATGATACTACCGTGGTCAATGTTCATGGATATCCTGTTACAAATTTAGGTCCAGACCTTTCAGTTTGTCAAGGAACAGCGGTGAATTTAACAGTACAAGAGAATAATGCCACCTATCTTTGGAACAATAACCAAACTACACAGTCTATTAATATTACAAGTTCTGGAATCTATTCTGTAGCGGTAACCAAAAACGGTTGTATTTCCAGAGATACTGTTCAAGTGGTAATCAAGCCTTATCCTATCGTAAATCTACCAGATACTGTAAATTTATGTGCAGGTGATAGCACGGTTCTTAATGCGACATATTCAAACTCAACCTATTCTTGGAATAACTCAAGTATTTCACCTACTCTCACAGTGAATCAAGCAGGTATTTATATTGTAGAGGTTAATTTAAATGGTTGTATTATTTCAGATACTACAGTGGTACAGGTTTTTACGCCGCCTGTGACAAATCTTGGACCCGATATTACGATCTGTCAAGGAAACACCGTGACATTAACCGTACAAGATCCTAATGCAACCTATCTTTGGAATACCAATCAAACCACCCAAAGTATTGCCGTAACAAGTTCTGGAACATATAGTGTAGAAGCAGATATTATGGGTTGTAAGACTTATGATACGGTAGTGGTAAACTTTACACCAGCACCAATAGTGAACTTACCCGACACCGTTCATCTCTGTTCAGGTGATAGCACAATATTGAATGTATTTAATCCAAATGCAACGTATTCTTGGAACAATTCTAGTACCGATTCTGCCATTATGGTCAATCAATCTGGAACGTATATCGTTACAGTAAGTTCAAACTCTTGTGATGTTTCAGATACTACTGTTGTGGAGGTTCATCAATATCCAATAATTAATTTTGGACCAGATATCGAAGCTTGCCAAGGAGACCTCGTGAACTTAACAGTACAAGACTCAAATATTAGTTATTTGTGGAACACCAATCAGAATACCCAAAGTATTTCTGTGACTACCTCAGGTAATTACTCGGTAATAGCCAATAGATTTGGATGTTTGTCTTATGATACCATCAATGTGCTTTTTAAACCAAATCCAACTCTTTTATTGCCAGATACGGTTCACTTGTGTACAGGAGATAGTACAATTTTGAATGTATTTAATACAAATGCAAGTTATTCTTGGAATACTTCAAGTACCGATTCTGCAATTATGGTGAATCAGTCTGGAACTTATATTGTACAAGTAGATTTAGGTGGATGTGTACGCTCAGATACTTCGGTTGTTTTGGTACACAATTATCCTATTATTAATTTAGGACCCGACCAAAGTGCCTGTCAGGGAACACCGATCACGCTTTCTGTTCAAGAAAACAATGCAAATTATCTTTGGAATAATAACCAAACTACCCAAAATATTCAGGTAAATACCGCAGGAACTTACACAGTAGAAGTGACCAAATTTGGTTGTACATCTTATGACACTATTGCCGTGAATTATCTTCCGTATCCAAGTATTAATTTACCAGATTCAATCAATTTATGTATTGGAAATGATACCATTTTAGATGCATATTTCCCTGGAGCTACTTATCTGTGGAATAATAATAGTACCGATTCTGCCATTACGGTGAACCAAACAGGAACCTATATTGTGCAAGCCAATTTAAATGGTTGTATCGTTTCGGACACGACCAAAGTAGTGGTACATCCTTATCCAGAAATTGACCTTCAAAAGAATTATAATATTTGTGAAGGAGACACCATAGAGCTAGATGTATTTGTTCACCCAGAAGCTACCTATCTCTGGAGCGATAATGATACTTCATCCGTTAAGAAAGTATGGGATTCTCAGCAACTGAGTTTAACCATTAATCTTTTTGGGTGCGAAAGCACAGGAATTACCGCAACAACCCTTAGAGAAAAACCAAAAGAAGCTTTATTTGATCAAGGAATTTGTAAAGGAGAATCTGTTTTCTTAAATGCCTCTCAAAGTATTGTAGAAACCTATCTATGGAGTACAGGAGACACCAGTTCTAATATTACTATTACTGAGCAAGGATGGTATTGGGTAGAAATGAAAACGGCTTATTGTAGCATGAGAGACAGTATGTACCTTACTGTTGCCGATGCACCAACATTTTATCTCCCAACAGATACGATGATGTGCTTAAACAGTCAAATCTTCCTTGATATTACCTTGGAAGGAGCTACTTATGAGTGGAGTACAGGGTCTGATTTGTCTACTCAGTTACTTACAAAACCAGGAGAGTACACCGTAAAAGTGACCAATGCTTGTGGCGAAAAGAATCATAGAATTATTGTTTTTGAACAAGATTGTGCTTGTCCAGTTTATCTTCCAAACACGGTAGTTTTAGGAGAAAATATCGAAAATGCTGAATTTAGAGCAAAGACCGAATGCGATTTAAGTTCTTTTGAATTACTCATTTTTGATCGTTGGGGAGGAATTGTTTTTAAATCCAATGATATTAATAAAGTATTTAATCCTTATGATGCTGGAATTACGGAAACAACAACTTTTGTTTATACGCTGAGGTACAAAACAGAAAATGATAAGGAAGAATTCAAGAAAGGAACTTTTGTTGTTTTTTAAACAAAAAAAAATATTTGTAATAAAAATTTCATTTCTATACGGAGGAATAAGATTAAATTCGCATAGGAAGGTTTATCAAAAATAGGGAAGCTTCGGCTTCCTTTTTTTGATGGTAGAGATCCTATTTATGGTGTTATACCGATTACTTGCTAAAATTACCCACTTATTTCACTGCGTTCATAACTGGCTTTTAGCAATGTATCGACATTATACCTATGAGTAAATTAACACCATAAATGGTATTATTTACTCACTGTTTAAGCCCCCTTTGAAGGGGGGAAGGGGGATGTTACACAAAGTAAACACCTCCTAAAAAAGAAACTAAAGAAATGTTATTCGATTACGAAACAAGATGCAACATCTCTCTTACCTCCTTCAAAGGGGGATCTGAATTACAGAGTTCGTCCCGACTTTTCGGGAGGGCTTAAACAGTGAGTAAATGAACAACGTAATCGGTATTAATTTATGCATAGGTATAATCAGTATGATCTTTTTAAAATAAGAACAATATGCGAACAATAGTTCAGTTTGGAGCAGGAAAAAGTGCGATATATATTTTTAAATATCTATTATCTAAAGCGGAGGAATTAGATATTCAGCTTAAAGTATTCGATCGTGTGATCGATCATTTAGCAGAATATGATAAGCATGATCGTTTTGAAGCCATAGCGGGTGATATTTTTGATGATGAAACAAGAAGGCAACTTATTGAGGAATCAACAGCGGTAATTTCTATGCTTCCTGCACGTTTTCACATGATTGTAGCAAAAGATTGTATCACACATAGTAAAAGCCTTTTTACCGCTTCCTATCTTTCTGACGAAATCTTACAATACGATGAAATTGCTAAGAAAAAAGATATTCTATTTTTAAATGAAATAGGTTTAGATCCAGGAATTGATCACATGTCGGCCAAATTAGTCATCGATGATATTCAGGAAAAAGGAGGGAAATTCAGTTCTTTTAAATCCTATTGTGGTGGTCTTGTAGCTGACGAATGTGATAATGATTGGCAATATAAATTTAGCTGGAACCCAAGAAATGTAATTCTTGCTGGGCAAGGAACGGCTAAGTTTTTAATGAAAGGTCAATACAAATATATTCCTTATAGTCATTTATTTACGAGAAAGGATGATTTACAAATTCCGGGCTTTGGGTCTTTTGAGGCTTATGCAAATAGAGATTCTTTAGGATATCGTTCCTTTTATAATTTAGACGATATAGAAACCATGTTTCGAGGAACCATTCGTAAACCAGATTTTATGAAAAACTGGAATGCATTTGTGCAATTAGGCATGACAGATGATTCTTACGAAATGGAAAACCTCCAAGCAATGACCTTGAGAGATTTTACGAATTCTTTTTTGCCTTATAGCGAACACTTATCTGTAGAAGAAAAGTTTAAGGCTTATCTTGGAATAGAAAACCTCACAAAATTTGAAAACTTAGGACTCTTTTCTCAACAAGAAATTGGACTAGAAAAAGCTTCGCCTGCAAAAGTTCTTCAAAGTATTTTGGAAACAGAATGGGCATTAGAATCCAATGACCGTGATCTAGTGGTTATGCAGCATCAATTTAGTTACGAATTAAAAGGATCACAATATCTTCATCATTCATCATTTGGGATCGAAGGAGAAGATCAAAAATATACCGCCATGGCAAAAACAGTGGGATTACCACTTGCCATTTGTGTAAAACGTTATTTAGAAGGAAATATTAATCTGAGAGGAGTTCAAATACCTATACACAAAGAAATTTATCAGCCCGTTTTAAAAGAGCTAGAAGAATACGGAGTAGTATTTAAGGAAGAAATCACAGTATTAGACTCTATGGTTTAATCGTGGTTTAGTACTGGATGATTTATATGATGGCTACCAAGTTCTGCTTGGTAGCCATCATTTTTTTGTGTTTTTATTTGTAGTGGTGGAGTTATTTTCCTATAAACATTCTGAGCATAAGACTAAACCTATTTCCATTATAAATTCTGTTTTCTTTATCTTTTACTTCCTTCATAAGAATATATTCCACACCTAGATGAAGTCTACCGTCTAAACGAGCTTCAATAAGAAACTTTGGTCCCAGTTGAGGAACAAAATTATATTTTTTTCCATTTGTATTCGTTATAGAACTACCGAAATCATATTGACCTCCAAAACCTAGATTAACATATTTTGTCTGATAAGTGAGAACACCAGCGGTAAAAAATCCAATATTTTCTGCTTTATCATCTTTACTTCCCTGATATCGAATCCCTATTTCCCCACGACCTACAAGACTTGTACCAGTGATATGAAGAGCAGCTCCAAGAACCATAGTTGCTCCTCCTCCTATTTGAGTCTTTCCTAATTTTTCTCCTCCCAAGAAAGCTCCGAATCCGAAGAATATTCCTTGTTCTTTTCGAAACAATTTTCTACCATTTTTGTTGGGTATTTGAAAGTAGAATTTAGGATCGTCAGAAAAGTAAATCTTTTTATTCATATAGCTTTGTCCCGATGGAACGTAGATTATGGAAGATCCTGTGGATACAGGCATTAGATTTTGAGAGCTATAAGAGTAAGTAATTCTTTTCGAGAGAATTTTTTTTTCAGTCGTTATCAGAATATACGAGGTATTCGTATCAATGGATACTTTACTTGTTTGACTAATTCCATAAACTTCATCTCCTTCTAGTTCTATAGTGTCTTTTTGGATATTGATAATTTCAAATTCTTTATCCAACTTGATGATAATGGGGTAATAGTATTTTTTTCTATGTTCTATAGATTTTAATTCGAATTCTACAGTCTCGTTTCGGAACTTTGGAAGTGTTAATAGAAAGCTATTGACCTCACCAAACCCAACATCTACTTTAAATGGTTTTAAATTAAGCTTTCCTTGTTGTTCTAATTTCAGTTGAGTTTTTGGAGCTTTTTTAAGCTTGTCTTTATCTATATGGATTTCGCTATCGAAATGTCCAAACACTAAGTTGATATTACAAAAAAATAGTAAGGTTAATACGGTTGTAATTAATTTATTCATCTTTAATTCATTGTTTAGGTCATGTATTTATTTTAGTCAAAGTACTCCAAATATCTATTTGTTATCTTTTTTTGATAGATGAAACAACGGCTGAATGCTTTGATAAACACTCCAAATTAAACATTTTTACAAGAACAACAAAACCCCGTAAGATTATTGATTCAACAATCTTACGGGGTTTTTTATGAAATTTCTAAGAAATCAATTATTGAACAATCAACTTCTTTTGTTGAATTTTTCCGTCAGCAGACATAAGTCTGATAATATATGTTCCTGATTCCAAGCTAGGTATTGCTATTTCATTAGATTTTTCGGTGAGTTTTCTTTCTAAGATCTTTTTTCCAAGAATATCATAAAGCTCCATATTCACTTCTGGGTAATCTTCTGCCAAATCAATCGTAAAAATATTTTTTGTTGGATTCGGATATACTTCAAAGTTTATGAGAACTTGTTCTTTAACTCCAATATTAGGTCTTACGATAATCTTTTTGGTAAAGACATCTTCACAAGGTCCATGGAATGCTGTAAGTGTTACATAATAAGTTCCATGGTCTGTGTACTTATAAGTAGGATTTACTTCGGTACTAAAGTCGCCATTTCCAAAGCTCCATGAATAAGACAAAGCTCCTGATGTGTTATTGGTGAAGTTTACGGTAGAGTTCCAATCTAAATACAGCACCGTATCAGATGGAATATAAGATGCCGAAATAGGGTAGGTGATTGGTACATTTATGGCATCAAACATTTTACAGCCATCACTTCCTGTTACTTTTACATTATAAACACCACCAGCAATACTGTCTAGAACTAATCCTGTAATATTTGTATCCAGCCATTCTACGGTATAGGGGCCAACACCTCCAGAAAGTGTCAGTTCAATTCTTCCGTCGTTTGTATAGCTACATTTTTCTTCAGTTATATTTGCCTGAATGTCTATAACAGATTCTTCTATAATATCTACAGTTGCATATTCCACACAGTTATTAGAATCTCTCACTTCTAGGGTGTAAGATCCAGCTTTCAAATTGTGTAATTCACTATTTGTTCCTAAATTATTACTCCATAGGTAAGTATAAGGTGCCGTTCCTCCAGAAGCTACCGCCTTGATGTATCCATTAGAATCTCCAGCACAATAAACATCATCTTTTGTAATTTGAATGTCGATATCGGCACCATCCAAAATGGTAAAAGGAATCGTTTTAGTACATCCTACTGCAGAGGTAATTGTAACAGAATGATTTCCTGCGGGTACTATTCCATCCAAAGTATCACTTGGATTAATTGTAAAACTCCAGTTGATATCAAAAGGGGCAATTCCACTGAGAATCTGTAAGAATGCAGATCCGTCATTTACTCCTGCACACGTTCCGTGGTCTGTATAAAGTTGAATACTCATTACTTGGTCTGCACTAAGAACAATGGTATCTGTGAGTGAGCAATTTTGTATAGTGTCTGTTACCGTAACAATATAGTTTCCAGGTTCCAGATTTGTCATTGAATTTGAAGTAATTGTAGTATCTGCCCAGCTAAAAATATAGTCACCTGATCCTCCTGTAGGATTCACACTTACAGATCCGTTCGGAATTCCTTCACAGGTTGCATTTACGGTTGTTGCATTAAGCTGTAGGTCATTCATTAGAACCGTAAAATTACTATCGATAGAACACCCGTTTGTATCTGTAATGACATAGTTGAAATTCCCTGAACTATGAATGAATACTTGGCTAGTATCACCTACAGGCAACCCATTTTGATCAAATATTTCAACCGTATAAGAGGTATCTATATTATTAAATCCTACTTCTACAGAATCCGCACAAGATGAATCATTCAGAATATAGAAATCTACTACTGGTAGTCCAAAATTGGTAAGAATTTCAAAACTATCGACTCTAGAACAGTTATTGGTATCTGTAACGGTCACATGGTAAACACCTGCTGCTAAGCCTGAAATTGTTGGAGTTGTTGCAGGAACTTCATCCCAAGCAACGGTTAAGGGACCTTGTCCTCCTTCAAAGCTTAAATGAATTTCACCTGTAGCAGTGTTCAAACAGTTATTATGTACTAATGAATCCATTATCTGAATATCATTCATAACCACAGAAAAGGTAGAGTCAAAAGTACAACCATTTGTATCTGTGAGCGTATAAGTATATTCTCCAGATTGGTTTAAATGACTGAATAATCCGCCACCTACAACATTATTTGCGGTATCTCTAATAGTAATATTAGTGGTAAGGTCTACATTCGTAAAGAATACTAAAACAGAATCTTCACAAAGTGTATTTTGCTGAATTGTAAAATCGGCAGTGGGCAGTTCATTGAGGTGTACAAGATGGAAAGAATCTGTTCTTTGACATCCGTTTTGATCTTGAACTGTTAAATGGTACATTCCGGTATCCAATCCTGTGATGGTGTCTCCTATAAGTGCAGGATCTGCCCAAGTAAAGGTAAATGGAGGTTGACCACCATTTATAGAAATATTTATGGCTCCGTCGTTTCCTCCAAAACATGTTATTTGTTTGACATCAGAAACTATTTCGATATCATTTACAAAAATCTGAAAAGTACTGTCTGTGATACATCCATTGGTGTCGGTTACCTCAAAATGATACATTCCACTGTTTTTAACTATTTGAATGGTATCGGTTCCTATTACATTATCGAGTGAATCAAAGAAACTCACGTTATAAGTAGTGTCAAGGTTAGCGAATGAAAGTATTGCAGAATCTCCACACAGTCCATTCTGGTTGATATTGAAATCTACACCAGGCACACCATTAAGAGTATTAATCATAAAAGTATCTGTAATACTACATCCAATGGTATCTGAAATGGTCACGATATATTGTCCTTCTGCAAGAGAGTCTATGGTATTTCCTGATAGACTAGCATCTGACCACACAATTGTGAGCGGTCCTTGACCTCCTGCTAGGGTAAGATCAATGATTCCATTTTCTGTATTCGAACAATTATTGTGTGTAAGATCGGCTTGTGTGATTTCTATATCATTAACGATAATACTAAAAGTAGAATCCACTTTACATCCGCTAGTGTCTGTTACTTCATAAGAAAAAGTCCCACTTGTGTGAAAATGAAAAATACTATCCGATGAAACTTGCACACCTGCTTCATTCGTAATGCTTACGGTATAAACGGAATCTAAATTACTCAGAAGTAATGTTGCAGAATCTGCACAAACATTATTATTACTAATTGTTGGGTTAAAGCTTGGTGTTGGATTTGCCCCTACTATTGTATAAGTTTCTGTTTTCTGGCAGTTGTTAGTATCGGTAACTGTAACGGTATAATTTCCTTCTGGCAAATTGATTAACGAAGTTCCTGTTAAGTTAGTATCCGTCCATGCTACAGTAAGAGGGCCTTGTCCTCCAGCTAATGCTAAAGTAATACTTCCGTTGGTGTCGTTTCCACAGGCTAATTGTCCAAGAGTTTCTGTAATCTCTATGTCATTTACTGTAATAAAAAAGCTGGAATCTGTGGTACACCCAAAAGTATTGGTTACTTCATAGGTGTAGTTTCCAGAAGTTTTTATAGTAGTTAAAGTATCTGTACTAATAACATTACCTGCATTGTTTTTAATTTCTAAGGTAAAGTTGGTATCAAGATTTGTGAAAGCCAAAATTGCTGAATCTCCACAAAGACCGTTTTGTGTGAGTGCAAAATCAACTTCGGGGAAAGTGTGAACTGCTATAAAATTCGCAATAACCAAGGTATCGGCTCCATCATTATTAGAGGCAATTAATATAACGGGATAGTTTCCAGCGTTTTCATAAGTTACAACAGGGTTTTGTTGATTAGAAAAAGCAGGAGTACCTCCATTAAAAACCCAGCTCCATGCGGTTGGGCTTCCTGCAGATACATCGGTAAAACTCACAGTTTGCCCTTCACAAATGGTTGTTTGACTTGCCGAAAAATTGGTAGCAGGTACAGCCATCATCATGGGCTCAAAGGAATTTCCTTCGGCAAAAAAGCAAGATTGTATAGAAAGTGCTTCCGCTTGGAAATTTGTGAGTTCATTGGCTTTCGCCAATGTGCTAAAAAATAAAACAAAACCTACAATTGAAAGGGATAAGAATTTCTTCATCTGAACGGTCATTAAAGCTAAAAAGATAAAAGTACTAAAAACATTTCAGCCAAACATTATTTTCTTGGAATGTATTTGCAGATACTGAAGCTATAAGCTCTTTTTTCCTTCTCAGGAAAATGACTTTCTGATACTTTCTGCCATCGATTATGATCGATTTCTGGAAAGAATACTTCAGCCGAAAAAGTATGATGAACATGGGTAATCCACATTTCTTCTACCTCTAATAAATCCAAGGCTTGGCGATAAATTTCTCCTCCTCCAATGATATATACTTCTTTTGGATTTTTGGCAATAAGTTGATTGACAAAATTGTTCACATTTTCCCAGCTATTTGCAATAAATAACTGAGGATGTTTTTCTTGGAAGTTTTTATCTCGGGTTAAAACAATATTTTCTCTATTGGGTAAAGGACGAAATTTTTCGGGGATCGAAATATAATTTTTCCTCCCTGAAATGATAATCTGACCCGAAGTAGTTTCTTTGAAAAATCGCATATCCTCTGGCAAATGCCACATGAGGTCATTGTCTTTTCCTATTCCAAACTCTTGATCAACTGCAACAATAATTTTTACTTTCATTATACTGATACGGCTCCTTTTATATGTGGATAACTTTCATAGTCTTCCAATTGAAAATCTTCATAGGTGAATCCGAAAATATCTTTTATTTCTGGATTTAGCTTCATTATAGGGTGCTTTTTGGGTGTTCTGCTAAGTTGAAGCTTCACTTGATCCATGTGGTTATTGTATATATGAGCGTCTCCAAATGTGTGTACAAATTCCCCAGCTTCTAATCCACAAACTTGAGCCATCATCATGGTAAGTAGGGCATAGGAGGCGATATTAAAAGGCACTCCCAAAAACACATCGGCACTACGTTGATAGAGCTGACAAGAGAGCTTTCCATTGGCTACATAAAACTGAAAAAGTGCATGACAAGGAGCTAAAGCCATTTCTGGTAAATCACTAGGGTTCCATGCCGAAACAATAATTCTTCGTGAGTCTGGATTTTTTTTGATCATTTCCACAGCTTGACTTATTTGGTCAATTGTTTGTGATTGATTTTGGGTAGTCCAGCAACGCCATTGTTTTCCGTAAACGGGACCTAAATCTCCGTTTTCATCTGCCCATTCGTCCCATATTCTCACTTTGTTTTCTTTTAAGTAAGCGATATTAGTATCTCCTTTTAGAAACCAAAGAAGTTCATGAATAATGGATCTTAAATGAAGTTTTTTTGTAGTTACTAAAGGAAAACCCTCTTGTAAGTCAAAACGCATTTGATGCCCAAAAACACTTCGAGTTCCCGTTCCTGTTCGGTCTTCTTTATCTACTCCTTCGCTTAATATTCGTTCTATCAGTTCTAAATAGGCTTTCATTTCTTATTTTTTTCGAATTACAGACTTTACTCCATTCACTTTTTTGATGGTAGCAATGAGCTCATCAAGAACTCCTTGCGCACTAACTTCAAAGGCAATTTTTCCTCTGAAAATACCATGATCTTCCCAAATATGAATACGTTGCAAAGTTACATTTTTTGTCTCGAAAACTACGGCTCCCACTTCATGAGCAATTCCATCTCTATCCACTCCGTTGATTTCTAATTCTGCCCTGAATTTTGAGTAAGCACCTTCTATCCATTCAGCTTTTCGTATTTTATGCGAAAAACGAGCTTGTATATCTTTGGCATTGGGGCAAGTATACTTATGGACTTTCATTCCACCATTGGTTCTTGTTACCCCAAAAACAGCATCGCCAGGCACAGGGTTACAACAGGGAGAAAGGGTAAACTCTACTTGAGATTGATTATCTCCAAACTGTAGAATAGGTTTTTCAAACGTTTGAGGAGTAGGAAGTCCTTTTTTATCTTCTTTTCTTAGTTTTTTTCTAATAAAGCCTACAAAACCTTGGTTTTGATCATCTTTAAATTTTCTAAGGGCTTTATTGTCTATTTCATTAGTCCCAATTTTGTAAAAAAGATCATGACTTGTTTTGAGTTTAAAGAAATTTTGAATCTTTTGTAATTCTCGATCATTAAAATCAATTTTTAATGCCTTGAGTTTTCTTTGTAAAATCTCTTTTCCATAGGTAGCTGTTTGCTTTTTAGTAGCATTTAGCGACTGCTTTATTTTATTTCTTGCTTTGGAAGTTTTTACGAGATTCAGCCAATCCGCTTTAGGGATTTGATTTTCCGATTTTAGAATTTCTATTACATCTCCATTTTGCAGTTCATGACGAAAAGAAACCATCTTTCCATTGATTTTTGCACCCGTGCATTTTGCACCTAGTTCTGTGTGAATTTCAAAAGCAAAATCTAAGACCGATGCACCTTTTGGCAAAATGACTACATCACCTTTTGGTGAAAAAACGGTTATTTCTTTAGAGTAAAGACTGTATTTTATATCATCTAAAAATTCTCCTGCATCTCTTTCAGGATTTTCTAGATGTTCTCTTATTTTGTTATACCAAAGATTGATATTTTTATTTTCTTTCTCCTGTTGATTACTTTGCGTTTCTTTATAACTCCAGTGAGAGGCAAGTCCTTTTTCAGCAATTTCATCCATTTCGATGGTTCGTATCTGCACTTCCACCCATTTTCCATCAGGTGTAGAAAAGGTTTCGTGAAGTGATTGATATCCATTTGATTTTGGATTGACTACAAAATTTCGGAAACGCTTTCCGCTAGGTCTGTAATAATCTGATACCGCTGTGAAAGCAGCAAAACAGGCTAGAGTAGGGTCGTTATTATATCTAGGACTTTCAGCCATATCAATGATCACCCTAATGGCTAATTGATCATATACTTCTTCAAAATCTACATTTTGACGTTGCATTTTTTGATAGATTCCAGAGATCGATTTGGCTCTTCCTTTTATCAGGCAAGTGATTCCTCGAGCGACCATTCCTGGATACACCGTTTTGATCACTTCCTCGATATCCGCATTGCGTTCTTGCTTGGTCTTGTTGATTTTTTCCTTGATGGAATTGTAAATCTCAGGTTCAATATATTTTAAACAAAGGTCTTCCAGTTCAGATTTTACCGAGTATAATCCCATTCTGTGCGCCAAAGGAATAAAGACATATTGGGTAATGAGAGAAATACGTTTTTGAGAAGCGGGTTTTTGGGCACCCATCGTTCGCATATTGTGCAATCTGTCGGCAAGTTTGATAAAAACAATTCTCGGATCTTCTGATAGGGTAATAAGAATCTTTCGAATATTTCGAGCTTCGTGAGAAATGTCTTCTCCTTCAATCTTAGGGATTTTGGTAAGCCCATCAATGATATTAGCAATCTTTCTTCCAAAAATAACTTCAATATCCACAATACTATACTCATCGGAATCCTCCACAACATCATGAATGAGAGCCGCTGCAACAGAAACAGGACCTAAACCTATATCTTCGGATACAATTCTAGCAACAGCAATGGGGTGCATAATATAGGGCTCACCACTTTTTCTGCTCTGAAAACGGTGTGCTTTGAGTGCTACTTCATAGGCTTTTCCTACAAGAATTTTATCAGCTTTTGATAATTCTTTCTGGATGGTTCCAAGCATTTTATTATATGCTTGTTCTATCTCCTTAATATTCTCTGGTGTGTAAACGGTATTTTCTGAAAACATATATTAATGCAAACTAAGATTCTCTTATGTAATTTAATACGACTTTAGGTAAAATTATCAAAAAAACGACTGTTTTCAAAGTGTAAAAAAGAGGGACGGCAAAATAAAAACCTTATTATTTTTATAAAAAAAGAACATTATATATGGTTAAAGACTACTTTTGCCCAGCATTTTGGTTTCATTTAATGAATTAATAGGGAATCTTGTGAAATTCAAGGACTGTTCCCGCAACTGTAATGTCTGTATTTAATTTGAGTACCACTGTCAAAACTTGATGGGAAGGTAAATTAATGGACAAAGTCAGGAGACCTGCCCAAGTGTGTTAGTTTAATTAGAACTTCTAGATTATTAAGCTAACTATTTTAAGTTCACTTTCGGAGAAAAAGTTGAATGATAGGGCTTATTTTTAATAGGCACTCTCTTCCTTTATTTTCCATTTTATTAACGTAAAAATCTAATAAAATGAAAAAACAAATTACTGTTTTATTTACTTGGCTGATGGTTGCAACATCATTTGCTCAAACGACATTTACTCTCGATTTAATTGCAGAGGGTAATTTTGGAACAACGAACGGAGACGTTTTTAGAAGAAACACAACGGTTTCACCTCCAACTACTTCTAGCGGTGTTTACCAAACAGCAAACTCAACAACTGGTTTTAATGTCCTGCAAGATTTTGTGGTGCTTGGAAATAAGGCCATTATTGCTGAAAAACCAGGAAGTAATTGCCGAGTTGTAATTGCCGATTATCCTTCGCTTAATGAAGTTCATACTTTTACGACCTCAAATGCACCTCAAACATTGAAATTCGTAAGCCCTACCAAAGCTTATGTTAGTATGGGAAATCCAGGGGATTTACAGGTAATTAATCTTGCCAATAATACTTGGTCAACAGTAAGTGATCCTACCAATAAAATTAGTTCTTCTTCAAGCTTTATGGAGCACATCAATGGTGTTTTATACGTGGCTATGGGGCAAAACATTGTTAAGGTGGACACTTCAACTAATGCCGTTACAGGAGTTATCAATCTTTCATTAGGAAATATTAAAGGGATGGTTTATGATCAAATTGGTAATAAAATTTGGATTCTTAATGGCAGTGGAAAATTACAATCTATTGATATAGCTAATAGTTTTGCATTGGGAACGATAATCAATACGGGAATTAGTTCTACTAAATTATTAAGACTCTACAATCAAAAACTTTATTTCTGGTCTTCTAGCAAAAAAATGTATCTCTATAATATCAATACTCCTGGGAGCTTGCCATTGTCTGAGGTTTTTACCAGTACTTTACCTGGTGCAAGCTATTCATTCGCTTACGGACGCTCATTTGATATAGATACCAATTCTGGAGATTTTGTTATTTGTTCTGCGAATACATTTTCTGCACCAGGGCATTATCAAGTAGTGGATGGAAGTACTTATTCAATTATTGAAACAGGCTCTATCCCTAATTGTGCGATTCCTAATAAATGTATTTTGAAAACATTTGATCAATCATTGAGCATAGTGCCAGATCTAGATAGTTTAGCACTTGTAAGCGGTCAATGCTCAGTACAATTAACAGCACCTACAGCAAACTCTGGTGTTATTACAGCAACTACAACAGATCCTATTTCTTATACTTCTCAAGGAAATTATACAGTTACATGGACCTATAGTAATGGAAGTGCGAGTATGAGTCAAACGCAATCTGTTATTGTTAAAGATACAATACCTCCTGTGCCTACTATTTCTGTTTTAGATACGATTAAGGTATCGTGTGATGAGCAAATTGATTTTAAACCAATGGCATTGGATAATTGTGTAGATTCTGTGACCGCTACAACAAATAGCTCATTAATGTACACTACCGCTGGTGTGAAGGATATTCTATGGACTTATGCTGATGGTAATGGAAATTCTACAACACAAAACCAACCAGTTTTAGTAATATGTAATGAAACGGATATAGAAGAACTCAGTGGTGAAAATATTCGTATATACCCAAATCCAGTAACTCATTTCTTGCATATCGAAATGAATAATGATGTATACCAAAAAGGAGTGATTTATGATTTAAGGGGGCGAATCCAGCAAAAGTTTTCAATGAATGCAGAGCTCAATAAAACAGTTGATGTCCGTAAACTATCTGCTGGGATTTATATTGTTCAATTCTCTGATGATTTGGGTAATTACTTCCGTAAAAAAATGATCATTCAGTAAATAAATACTTGACAGAAAAATCCTTGAGAATATCCATTCTTAATGGAGGATAATCTTTTTATATACAAAGAAAGCTCAGCAATTATTGTTGGGCTTTTTTATTGAATTTCATTTGGTAATAATACCGTGCAACACTCTTTATATAAAATTTCGGAATTTGAAATGATACCACTTTTGATCTAATGAACATTAGAAATGGATAAATTGTATTTTTGTATATGGATATTTTAGAACTCAGAGAATTTTGTCTTTCCCTTCCTAAAGCGACTGAAGAAATGCCTTTTGGACCAGATGTTTTGGTTTTTAAGGTTGGTGGGAAAATGTTTTGCCTAATCAATATCGAAAAAAATGATAGTTTTAATGTTAAATGTGACCCCGAAAAAGCAATAGAATTAAGGGAAAAATACGCGGCAGTATTACCAGGTTATCACATGAGTAAAAAACATTGGAATACCGTAAAAACAGACGGGTCTATTCCAAAACACCTACTGAAAGATTGGATCTCAGATTCTTATTGCTTGGTGCTCAATGGTCTTTCAAAGAAAAAGCAAAAAGAAATTTTAGGAACATAAAATCTGATTTAAATTTAATCAGTATCCCTAATCACAAGCTTCAGGAGTTAAGGTGTTTAACGCACCATTTGAAGGACTGATATAAGGAATATCAAGATTCATTCCTCTTAATATGAGCAATATACCTGTAATAATCAATAGATAAGGTAATATTTTTTGAATTCTAAAACGCCAAGTTCCACTCATTTGCACCCCGAAGTATTGAAAACTCACCATTGCAGGTAGCGTTCCTAATGCAAAAACATACATAAAACCAAATGATAGCCACCAAGTGTTTAATTGTAATACTACGGCAAGTGCTAGATACACCATACTACAAGGTAAAAATCCATTGAGAAATCCGATTCCCAAAAGGGCAGATTTTCTTCTTTTTTTAAGCTGACTGGCAAGTTCTTTCTGAAAAGGGCTTAATATCTTAAGGACACTTTTTTGAATCCATGAGTTCTTGGAGTTCAACCAAGGGTAAATTGCGATAAGTATAAAGAAAACACCACTGATTACCGTGAGTCTTTGCTGGCTAATATGTATAGGAAAATACGCGCCCATAAAAGCGATAAGGATACCTAGTAAACCGTAAGTAGTGGCTTTTCCAAAATGGTAGATAAAAATACCCGATAGAATTTTAGATTTAGAACTCCGGTCTAATGGAAGTGCTAATGCCAAAGGTCCACACATTCCTACGCAGTGAAAGCTAGAGAGAAATCCTAATGACAATGCCGATAATAGAAGTGGTAACATTTTTGAAATGGGCTGTGGTTATCTTTTTAGGAACCAAATTCCCCCGATGATTGGGGGAATTTAGTATAAAGAAATACATTTTATAAAAACAAAGTTTCCTCTTTATGATATGTTTTCGCTTCGTATTCCCAATGAAGAATGAGTTTCCATTTACCAGATTTAAATTGCTCTTTGGAAATTAAAAACCTCGATGCTTCATTGAGTTTTAGATCATATTTTTTATCGAGTCTTTCATTGTCAGGTTTGTACATGTGTACATTTCCTGTTAGTTTATTGATGTTCCAGTTTGTAGGAAATTGAATGGTAATTAAATCAGCAGATTCTTTGATGCTAAATTCGGCACCCAGTTTATTCACGCGTTTAATTTCTTCCATTCTGTTTCCATACTTGAGCTCTGCTTCATAATAATCATCATCTACAAGGTGATGATCGGCTTGAAAACTCTCCACAACTGCCCATGTAAGTAATCCTGCAAAGATCACGAAGGTTATTACGATTCCTGTTCCCCAATTGATTTTCATAATCTTATTTTTTTGTTTTGAAAGGAGAACTAAAATACACCGTCAATCGATCTACTTCCTCTTCTCCATTTTTCAAAGATAATCGGATTTTAGTCTTTTTAGAATCTGTTTGATTTCTAGGAATATAGATGAATAATGATCCTTCAGCAATACCTTGATCATCTACAGGAACGATCCCTTCTTGATTTCCTGCAACTACAACTTCTCCATCATGTGAGAGTAATTCAAAACTCAACTTCATGTTGTCATGAGACTTGTTTACCAATTTATAGTTATACACATTCATAATTCGTGTATCTACTTTTTTATAATTGGCTCCTGGCATTCTTAAGATAATAGCTTCTACATCAGACCTTGTAACAAGGTAAGTAGTTACCGAAGTGATCAAGAGTATTAAAACCAAGGCATAAGCCTTTAGTCGTTTGTTAAAAGTAAATGGCTTACTTTCTTTAATCATTTCATCTGAAGCGTAGCGAATGAGTCCCTTAGGAAGGTTTACTTTCTCCATAACGGAATCACAGGCATCCATACAGGCTGTACAGTTTACACACTCCATTTGTGATCCATTTCTGATATCAATCCCCGTTGGGCATACAGCAATACAGAGTCCACAATCTATACAATCTCCTTTTCCGAGCTCCTTTCGGTCTTCTTTTTTACGATATCTTCCTCGATTCTCACCTCTTACATAATCATAAGAAACTTGAATAGATTTTTTATCTAACAATACACCTTGCAATCTTCCATAAGGAC
This sequence comes from Flavobacteriales bacterium, assembly GCA_025210805.1. Lineage (NCBI taxonomy): Bacteria > Pseudomonadati > Bacteroidota > Flavobacteriia > Flavobacteriales > Flavobacteriales bacterium. Next base: position 43,316 of record JAOAQX010000006.1, on the reverse strand, counting down.
AAACGGCAATACACGCTTGTTCTCTAAAATACCAGAATACTCCAAAGAAGATAAAGGTAAAGGCAAGGAGTGCGATAAATCCTACAAGGTTTTCATTCACTGGGCTAGTGACTACAGTTAGCACTTCATCTACACCAATGATATAGCTCAAGAATGTATGAGCGATCAAGAATGAGAGAATCCAGAAAATTCCAAATTTCAAGGCTCTTTTCCGAAATTTCTCACCGTCCCATTTTTGTTTAGCAAGTTTTTTTTGTTTCCCAAAGTCTCCATCTATCCAATATTCTATTTTTCTGAAAAGCATTTCCATAAAAATAGTTTGCGGACAGAGCCACCCGCACCAAATTCGTCCAAAACCAACGGTAAATACGATGATTCCTACAATGGCTGTGATGGCAGAAAGTACAAATACAAAAAAATCTTGTGGTCTAAAAATAAGACCAAAGACAATAAATTTTCTTTCTATGATATTGAATAAGAACAAAGGTTCTCCTCCAATTTTTAAAAAAGGTAATCCAAATAATAGGATGAGTAGTAAATAAGAAAGGTAGGTTCTTTTATTGTAATAACTACCTTTTGGTTTTTTGGGATAGATAAATTTTCTTTTCCCATCTTCGCCCACAGTGGCAATGGTGTCTCTGTAAGCCTCTTTGTCGTAATCGAACTCGGCCATGGTTGTTTCTGTGTGTTGAAGCAATATGAGCTTCGGTGGTTGGTATTCAGTGGAAAAAAGTCGGGCTACCTAAAGAAGTAATAACAAAGTTATGGGTGGTATGGTCTTATGATGGGATAAGCCCGACTTTTTGTGGTTTAAATTTCCATTTAATTTATTCTGCTGCAGGAGTTTCCTCTGCAGGAGTTTCTTCTGAAGCAGCAGGTGCTTCTTCAGTTTCAGGTACATAAAGTTCTCCTTCAGCAGCTTTTGGGTTTGCAGGTGTCGTACCTACCAAATCCAATAGAATATAAGAAGCAATCTTTTGCATTTGAGGTCCTTTAAGTTGTGATTTCCAAGCAATCATTCCTTTGTCTGGTACACCGTATTTGATAGTAGAGAACACATCTTTTACGCTTCCACCATGAATCCAGTAGTTATCTGTAAAGTTTGGACCTACAAGACCTTGTCCTTCGTTTCCATGACAGGCGGCACAAGAAGCTTGATAAAGTTTTTTACCTATTTCTCTGCTCGCAGCATCATCTAGAAGAACTACATTGTTCTCATCAATAAAGTTTGTGCTAGACTCTTTGAATTTGTTTAAAGCTTCTTCTGCTGCAGCAATTTCATTGTTGTATTCATCTGCCATGTGTGGCATAGAATTACTAATGTGCATCTGGAAGATATAAACTACTGCAAAAACAATAGTAATATAGAAGAAGGCAACCCACCATGGTGGTAGATTGTTATCCAGTTCTTTAATTCCATCATATTCATGATCCAACAGAATGTCATCTTCTTTATCCAAAGGTACATTGTCTGTAGCTATTTTCATTAAAGAAGAGATTGCAGAATCCTCACCTTCTTTTGCTAATTCCTCATCCGTTTTAAGGAAATTGGTAAGCTTGAAGATTGTTTTAAACATCGTAATAAAAGTAGCTGCCAATACAATTGCTGCAATAATAAGCATTACCGCAGGTGCATCAAGATCTTGGATAAGGCTTGAATCTACTAATTCTCCAGAGGCGAAACTTTCTGCTCCAGCTCCAAGGGTGATTAATGCAAGCAAAGCACTTTTCTTTTTTTCTCTTACCTGTCTTGCAAGAGATTTAATTACCGTAGGTAGTATCATAGCCAGTCCTATTAAGATTACAAATAGTAAAATGGCGATGATAAAGTATGGGTTTGAAGCCGAGCTAAAGTCTGCTGCGCTGGCTATTGTAGTTCCCATCAATAGGCTAAAGATTAATGTATATGTTTTCATGTCGTTTATTCTAAAGGGAGATTACTCATTTTATCCACATGCTTCTTTCTTGCTCGTACTGCATATATCCCAACGCCTACGAAGAAGGTGAAGAAGATTAATATGGAGATGATAGGGTAGATTTCTACCCCATCCATGGTCTCCATATGTTGTTTGATAAATTTCATCATGGCTAATGATTATTTTTTATCCGTTTTGATGTCGGTTCCTAAACGTTGTAAATAAGCGATTAGGGCAACAATTTGTTTATCTTTTAATTCCTCAACAGATTCAAAAGTCTCTTTTACATCGGCACTTGTCATCAAGTCTTTGGCAATTGCCATTGCTTGTTTTTCACGTACGTCAGATGCTTTTTCTATTTCTTTATCCGTATAAGGAACTCCTAGTTTTACCAAAGTTTTCATTTTGGCTTCAGTTTGAGACTTGTCATAATTATTTTCAAACATCCATGGGTATGGAGGCATGATAGAGTTTGATGACATAATCTCTGGTTCTAGCATGTGCTTATAATGCCATAGGTTTCCGTATTTTCCACCCACACGGTGTAAGTCTGGTCCTGTTCTTTTAGACCCCCAAAGGTGTGGATGGTCATACACATATTCACCAGCTTTTGAGTATTCTCCATATCTTTCAGTTTCAGAACGGAAAGGTCTTACCATTTGCGAGTGACAGTTATTACATCCTTCTTTGATATACAAGTCACGACCTTCTAGTTCAAGTGGAGTATAAGGTTTCACTGATTCAATTTTTGGAATATTTGAATCAACAGTAAGCATTGGTACAATTTCTACTAAACCTCCAATTAAGATGGCTACTGTAGCAAGAATGGTAAAGGTATTTGGCATACGCTCTAATACTCTGTGCCAGTGTTCTCCTTTGTGTTTCTTATACTTTTTCTCCATTGCTGGAGCTTCAGCTTCTTCGTAAGGTACGAGTGTTCCTTGTTTTACTGTTTTAATGATATTCACAACGAATACGATCAATCCTGCAAAGTATAATGTACCTCCTACTGAACGCAATATGTACATAGGAATAATTTGCGTAACGGTTTCAAGGAAGTTACCGTAAACCAAAGATCCATCTGCGGCAAACTGTTTCCACATCAAAGACTGTGTAAATCCGGCAAAATACATTGGAAGTACCCAGAAAAGAATTCCAAGAGTTCCTAACCAGAAGTGTACATTCATCAGTTTCTTAGACCACATGGTAGTGTTGTAGATTCTTGGAGTCATCCAATAAAATACAGCAAAAGCCATAAATCCATTCCATCCAAGAGTACCTACGTGTACGTGAGCAGGAATCCAGTCTGTATAGTGAGCAATTGCATTAAGGTTTTTCAATGAAAGAAGCGGTCCTTCTAGTGTAGACATACCATAAGCGGTTACGGCTACTACCATAAATTTAAGTACAGCGTCTTCTCTTACTCTATCCCAAGCTCCACGAAGAGTTAGAAGACCATTTAGCATACCTCCCCAAGATGGAGCAATAAGCATAATAGAAAATACGGTTCCTAAAGATTGTGCCCAATCTGGAAGTGCAGTATAAAGCAAGTGGTGTGGTCCTGCCCAGATATAGATAAAAATCAATGCCCAGAAGTGGATAATCGAAAGTCTATATGAGAATACAGGTCTATTCGCTGCTTTTGGCAGGAAGTAGTACATCAAACCAAGTATCGGTGTTGTTAGGAAAAATGCTACGGCATTGTGTCCATACCACCACTGTACTAATGCATCTTGTACACCAGAATATGCTGAGTAAGATTTTAGAAAGCTTACCGGAAGCTCAAAACTATTTACAATGTGTAATACGGCAATTGTAATAAAAGTAGAGATATAGAACCAAATAGCTACGTAAAGGTGTCTTTCTCTTCTTTTTACAATGGATCCAATCAAGTTAATACCGAAGATCACCCAAATAAGAGCAATGGCAATATCAAATGGCCATTCTAGTTCGGCGTATTCTTTACTTGTAGTGATTCCTAAGAACAGCGAAAGTGCTGCAAGAAGAATCATAATTTGCCAAGACCAAAAATGAATCTTTGCCAAAGCCATACTAAAGATTGGAGTCTTTAGAAGTCGTTGCATAGAGTAATAAACCCCTGCAAAAATGGAGTTTCCTACAAATGCAAAAATCACCGCATTGGTGTGTATTGGTCTTAAACGACCAAATGTCAACCAGGGTGTTTCAAAGTTTAATTCTGGAATGTAGAATTGGAAAGCTACCACTAATCCAACCAACATACCGATAACTCCCCAAAAAATGGAGGCGAACATAAAGTTCTTGACGATGGTATTGTCATACCTAAACTTCTCCAGTGCCATAAAGTTTATTGATTAATTGTTTTTTGTTTTTTCTTGTTGTCGTCGAATAAAATACGCACAGATGGCGTATAGTCGTCTTCAAACTGACCAGACTTCACTGACCATAGGAAAACGCCTAGGAAAAAAACAGCTACTATAAAGCTAACACCTATAAGTAAATAAATTATTTCCATAAGACCACCTTTTTAATAATTTTACAGGACAAATGTCGTTCGTTAATTTGAGTTACAAAATGACCTAGCTCACAATGACACATGATATAAATCATGTTTTGAAATTCAGATTAAAACACATTGCAAATTAGTGTTTTATATTTAATTTCCCCATATAAAAAACAGAAAGATGCTAAAGAAAATTGGGTTAATAGCTACCGCTAGATTTTTAGAAAATAGCCAGGTTTTAAGTACCAAAAAATGGTTAGAAAGCAAAGGTTTTCAAGTGGTTGTATCAAGTAATGTTCATCATCCATATCATCAATTTGCTCAAAATGATCAAGAAAGGGCGAAAGCATTTAATGCCATGCTAGAAGATTCTTCTATAGATATACTTTGGTGTGTTCGTGGAGGTTATGGTAGTGTTCGTGTGATAGATTTAATTGATTGGCAATTATTTCAAAGAAATCCTAAAATTCTTGTAGGTTTTTCTGATTTTACCATTTTTTTGAACCATATTTTGGCTTTTGGAGCCTATTCTGTCCATGCTCCGATGCCTATTCAGCTACCAGATCTTAGCGAAACAGCAAAAATATCGTTAGAAAACGCTTTTTTGGGTAAAGCAATTAGTTTTGAATGGACCTCTTCACAAAAACAAAATATTTCGATCGAAGGTAAGCTTATTGGAGGAAATTTATCGGTTCTTTATTCCATGATGGGCTCTGTGAGTTATCCATCTACCAACAATTGTATTCTTTTTCTTGAAGATTTAGATGAGTATGTATATCATATTGATAGAATGATGTATGGCTTGTATAGAAATGGTTCTTTGGGTGGTTTAAAAGCTATTTTGTTAGGGAGTTTTACTCATATTCATGATCATAAAATTCCTTTTGGAGAGACTGTAGTAGAAATAATGCAGAAGTTTTGTGTGCAATTAAGTATACCATTGTTTATAGATTGCCCTGTCGGACATATCAATTATTCGAATTCTTTATGTTTTGGTAAGGTGATCGAAGTTTCCCAAAATAAAAACCTCATAAGCTTAAAGTATTCTGAAAAGAATAATTAGTTAACTGATTATCATAATCGTGATGATTAGCTAACGTCTGTATTTTTTTGTGTTAATGTGAAAATTTATTAAAATGATTTAATAGATTACTAATTAAGTAGTTAAATCTATTTTAATTTTATCATACGTTGTATAATAGTGATTAATAGGTTCTTATGTTGCAAAAGTGACATAGACAAAACAATATTTTGGCATACTTTTGCCATTGTTTTGAAAAAAATAATAAATGCTACGCACGAAACTCGCAATTTTATTCTTAGTATTAGGAACGCAATTAATCCAAGGTCAGGTGGGAATAGGTACAACTTCGCCAGATGAATCTGCTATTTTGGAGGTGAACTCAACTTCTAAGGGTTTTTTACCTCCTAGAATGGACAATAACAGTATTCAAAGTATTAATAATGCAGCCAAAGGGCTCATGATTTATTGTACTGATTGTTGTAATACAGGATCTTTGGTGATTTTTAATGGAACAGATTGGAGATCTTTAATTGTAAATTGTGGAACGAATTTGATTCCCATTTTTATACCAGATTCTGGCGATGATTTTGATGGAGATGGGATTAGTAATACTGAAGACATTGATGATGATAATGATGGAATTCCAGATGTGGATGAACAATGTGGTACTAATGTTGAATCTTTCGGGCAGATGAATATCACAAATCATGTGTTTACCTACAATATAAATAACGTATCCCATTTAGTTATCGATATTGCATTAATAGATAATGCAATGGAAATTTATATCAATAACCAAAACATTTTTCAAGCACAGACAGTGACCGTAAACGGAGTTACAGCTTTACAAAAAAGTATGGATATCCAAGGACAAGATTCACAGAAAAAAGCCTTTAAGGTAGATATGGAATTTGTGAACCCCAATGATCAAGCATATAGTACCGGTGATAATAGAATTTACTCGCCTTGGGATGCACGGTCTGACGGTCTGCCAAGAGTACGTTTTGTAATCAATGAGTTTGGAAATGTAACGGCCTTTGGAACGGCGCATTATAGTTCTAGCCATCCTTCTTATAACAACGGGTTAAAGCCTGTAAGACTAAGAGGTTATCAAGCAAATGGAACTATGGGAAGTGTAATTCCTTTTAGTAATATCACTTTAAATCCAGGGAATAATGAAGTAAAAATAGTGAGTACAAACGAAAGTGGTACAGAACATTTCATAGGGAAGTTTACTTCAAAGGAACATTGTATAGATATTGATAATGACGGGCATGAGAATCAGTATGACCTAGATTCTGACGGAGATGGATGTTCTGATGCTTTAGAAGTAGGTGCAACAGCAAGTACAACGCCAAATTTCACTTTCCCTTCAACAAATGTAGGAGTCAACGGTCTTCATAATTCCTTAGAAACGGCAGTAGATAATGGGATTATTGGCTATAATGTAATTAATAACTTTAACAACTCAACTAACTCTAATATACACTCTTGTAATTAACTCGACGCAGTTTTATTGCAACCGAAACCATCGAATTCTCGCACTTTTCGATGGTTTTTTTTATGTACAACATAAAATGGTATCCTGTGTTTGATATACCATTAGAAACTAGATTTTTTTTCAAAAAAAAACTGCTGAACAAACGTTCAACAGTTTCAAGGAATTTAAGAATTTCCGTTTTTCTTAAAAATTATCTTCTTCCAAGACGATCGTTTATCTTACTGTCTTTAATAACTTTTTCTGTATTTACCTTCATTTCTGTAGCTTTTACCTCTACTTTTTTAGCTTCACCTTTAATTACAGTGGCAGCTTGGTTTGCATTTCTGCTAACGTTACTTGCAGCTTTAGTTGCTCTTCCTTTTACTTCTTTAGCGTTTCCTTTTACCGTTTCAATAGCTTGTTTACCTTTACCTTCAATACGTTCAATATTGTCAGTAACTTTTTTTCCTACTCTCTTTTTAGTATCACCCGCTTTCTTCTTTAATTTCGAAGCTTCTTCTGATGCTTTTTTCTTAGCGTCAGCCATTAATGTTTTAGCTCTTAGCTCAATTTGATCAGTTGTAGCAGCAGAAGCAGTATAAGCACCATCTTTAAAATCTTTAAATAAAGCAGTAATTTCAGCTGGAGTTACTTTGTTTTTGTCATAAGAGATAAATGCTGCTTTTTTGTCGAAATCTACTTCTGCAGATTGAACACCTTCTGTTTCACTAAGCATTTTTTGAATAGGAAGTGCACATCCTTTTGCACAAGTCATTCCATCAATCGCAATAGCTAAATCAGCCATTGCAGGAGCTACTTCTTCTTTTTGAGTATCGGCAGCCTTTTTGTTGTCTGATCCACATGAAGCGAATACCAAAGTGGTAGCCAACATTCCGTATGTAAAAAATCTTTTCATCTTTTTTTGAGTTTAGTTTTATGTTTTCTTTTTAGTAATTACAAATTTAATCAAAAGTTTAGTGTGCTACATTTTTTTCGATGAAATGTTACTTTTTTATAATAATTAACTCATTTTGTAATTTATCAAGGAGAGATAATGATATATTTGGAATAAATAGAAACCAAAAAAATCATTCTCTTAAGATGAAAAAAATACTATTATCTGCTCTTTTGCTTTCTACGAGCTGGGCATGGTCTCAAGAAAAATTAGAATTAAAAGATGATTCTAAATATCAATTTACAGAGATTGTAAACAATGAAGCAACTCCTGTTCAAAATCAAGGTAGAACGGGAACTTGTTGGAGTTTTTCAGCACTATCTTTTTTTGAATCTGAAATTATCAAAAAAGGTAAAGGACAACATGTGCTTTCAGAAATGTGGATTGTACGACATACTTACTTTGAAAAAGCCATTCAGTATGTGAGAATGCATGGGAAAAGCAATTTTGGAGAAGGAGGAGCTTTTCATGATGTAGCACCTATTATAGAAAAGTATGGAATAGTGCCCGAAGTAGCTTATCATGATATGCCTATTGGAGAAGGAGGGAAAAGGAATCACTCAGAACTCAGTAATATTCTACAATCTACTTTAGATGGACTCATAAAATCTAAAAAGCTTAGTCAAAACTGGAAAGTAGCTGTAAACGGTATCTTAGATGCCTATTTCGGAACAAGACCAGAAGAATTTGTGGTAAATGGAAAAACTTATACTCCGCATAGCTATGCACAGTATCTAGGGATTCAAGAGAATCAATTTATAGGACTTACTTCGTATACTCACCATCCTTTTTATGAGCCATTTGTACTAGAAGTACCAGATAACTGGTCTGGAGGTTTATATCTTAATATCCCTATTGAGGATATGATGGAAATATTAGATGAGGCTTTAAAGAATGGATACACGGTAGCATGGGCAAGTGATGTTTCTGAAAAAGGATTTTCTTATAGACACGGTTTAGCACTAATGCCTGAAGACGGTGTTACAATAAAGAAAAAAGGTAAAGACAACAAGAATTTCTCAGATGCAGGATCTTCAAAAATTTCAACCATCTTTGATCAGCCTTCGCCTGAGAAAACAATAACTCAAGAAATGCGTCAAAAAGCATTTGATAATTATGAGACAACTGATGATCATGGAATGCATATAACAGGTATTGCTAAAGATCAAAAGGGAAACAAATATTATATTGTAAAAAACTCATGGGGAACAAATAATCCTTATAAAGGTTACTTTTACGCATCAGAGGCATTTGTAAAGTACAAAACGATGGATATATTGATTAGTAAAGAAGCAATCAATAAAAAAATGAAGAAAAAACTGAAGATCTAAATATTTAGAAAACAATAGATTCTTGTATTAACACAAAAGGTGATTTTATTTTTGAGAACTACTCAAAATAAAATCACCTTTTGTTATATTATAAAAAAACAGTTCTCTAAATAACTGTGCAATATAAACATATTTTCATAATATCAAGGTTTTTCGTATCTTTGTGCGCAGAAATTTAATAGAAAAACGAGCTACATGTCCAAAAAAAGAATCTTATACGTTTCGCAATCAATTTTCCCATACACGCCATCTAATATGATGTCTGAAACAGCGAGACACTTACCTCAAGCAATGAATGAATCAGGTTATGAAGTGAGAATGTTTATGCCTCGTTTTGGGACTATTAATGAAAGAAGACACCAATTACACGAAGTAATAAGATTATCAGGAATTAACTTAATAGTAAATGATCTTGATCAGCCACTTATTATAAAAGTTGCTTCTATTCCTCAAGCAAGAATGCAAGTGTATTTTATTGATAATGAGGATTATTTTAAGAGAAAGCAAAATCTTGAAGACGCAAATGGAAATGCATTTGAAGATAATGATGAAAGAATGCTTTTCTTCTCTAGAGGTGTGCTGGAAACTGTTAAAAAACTGGGATGGGCGCCAGATATTATCCACTGTAGTGGTTGGATGACCTCAATGTTGCCAATGTATTTGAAAGAGAACTTTAAAGATGATCCGATTTTTAAGAATACACAAATTGTATTTTCTGATTTAGAAGACGGATTTGACGGAAGTTTGAACAATAAACTAAAGAATAAAGTGTTATTTGATGGAGTAAGTGAAGCGTCTGCTGCGGGAATTGAAGAGCCTACTTTTGAAAACCTTCAGAAAAAGGGTATTGATTTTGCTGATGCCTTCATCAAAACAAAAAGTACTGATGCTGCCTTAACGGATTATGCAAACGAAAAAGGTCTATATGTAGCTGACCACGTGGAGAAAGACGCATTTAAAGAATTTTATAAGGAATTCTATGAGTCTATGCTAGAAAAGATTTGTTAGGTTTAACATTTATTAATATCTAAGGCAGGAAGGTTATCAAGTTATCAAGTACATTTGAAATCTACCTGCTTTTTTTTGTTTAAAGTAAGCACAGAAGAAGAAAACTACATGAGAATAACATCATTTTTAATAGCACTTTTAACCATTAGTCTAATTCAATCTTGTACTAAAGAAGAAGATTTAGTAGGAGATGATTTAGTAGATGGAAGCTTTTTTGGAAGTACAAGCGTAGATACATTATCAATAGCTACCAGTTTTGATTTAGTTGATTCTGCGAGTACTGTTAATCGAAAAATATGCATCCTAGGTGCCATCAATGATCCCGTTTTTGGTAAAACAAATTCAAATCTTTATACGCAATTGGCTTTATCTGAGTCGAAAATTGATTTTGGTAATGCCACTTTTGATTCCTTAGTACTTGAGCTCCCATATTTAAGTCATTATGGATCACAAGATGCTCAACAAAATTTTAAAGTATATAGAGTATCTGAGAAGATTGATACGACAAAAAAGTATTCCAATGAAAATTATCTTACCAGTACCGAGTTGGCAAATATTAGCTTTAAACCACAGACAACTTACCAAGATGGAGATCAGGCAAAGAATAACAAGCTAAGAATAAGATTAGACAATGCACTTGGTGAAGAGATCCTAAAAGAAAAGCCAGACGGAGCGCTTAAAGATGATGCCAGTTTTTATGAATTCCTAAAGGGAATCGCTATAAAATCAGAAAATAATTTGAGCTCAGGACAGGGTGGACTTTTTCAATTTGATTATAAGAAAATAAAAATGAAGCTCTTTTTTACAGAGTCTTCAAACAAGAAAGATAGTATAGATTTTGTAACTTCCAATGGTACCAATCACCTTTTGGAATATCAACACGATTATCAAAATTCAAGTATTGCAAACAAAATTTCTAAAACCAATACTCCAAACTTATATATCCAGGGAATGGCAGGGATTCAAACAGTATTGGAGTTACCACATTTTAAGAATTTTGCTGATAGCCTTACGAATAAAACAGTAATCAATAGAGCCTTGATGGAAATTCATGTGAAACCAGATACCAATAATGGATTGGTAAATCACACTGAATTACAATTCCTATTGAGAGAAAACGAAAACGAGACAGAAATTTACACAGTCCCATTAGATGGGCAAAAAGTAAGCTATGACTCAAAAAAAGGAATTTATTCAATACCCCTCACTCGTACAATACAACAATGGTTACAGAAAGGAAAAGCAGAAAAAGTGTATCTTCGAACACATTCTGTAACTTCTATCCGAAGAACCATCTTGGAAGGAGTGACCAGTACAGAAGAAGAGAAAAGAGTAAAACTAATAATCATGTACTCTGAACAAAAATAAAATACTATTATGTGTGGAATTGTAGGATATATTGGTGAAAAACAAGCTTTACCAATACTCATTAAAGGATTAAAAAGATTAGAATATAGAGGATATGATAGCGCAGGAGTTGCTATTCTATCTAAAGATATGACTGTAGAAGTCTATAAAAAACAAGGAAAGGTTGTAAACCTCGAAAATGCTTCTAAGGCATACAACAAAGAATCATTGTTAGGTATTGGGCATACTCGTTGGGCAACTCACGGAGTTCCAAGTGATACTAATTCTCATCCACACCAGAGTAATAGTGGGAGATTGACAATGATTCATAATGGAATTATAGAAAACTATGATTCCCTTAAAAAAGAATTAAAAACAAAAGGTTATACTTTCAAGAGTGAAACAGATACCGAAGTATTAATCAATTTCATTGAAGATGTAATGGTTCATACTGAAACGACACTTTTTGAAGCCGTAAGACGTAGTCTTCATCATGTGATTGGTGCTTATGCTATTGCAATTATAGATGAGAAAAATCCAGACCAAGTTGTGGTTGCCAAAAAAGGTTCGCCACTGGCTATTGGAGTAGGAGACGGAGAATTTTATATAGCCTCAGATTCTAGCCCGTTTGTTGAATACACTCAAGATGCTATTTATCTTGAAGATGAACAAGTGGCCTTGATTGATCGTCATGAGGGAATTACCCTAAAAACCATCCAAGATGAAATACTATCTCCTTATGTACAAAAAGTAGCATTCAATCTAGAAGCTATTGAAAAAGGAGGATATGACTTTTTCATGATGAAGGAAATTCATGAGCAACCAAGATCTATTCACGATACGTTAAGAGGAAGACTTCTGGCTAATGAAGGAACCATCAAGATGCGTGGTATAGACGAGTATGAGCATAAATTTCTGAATGCTAAAAGAATTATCATTGTAGCTTGTGGAACTTCTTGGCATGCTGGTTTAGTAGCCGAATATCTTATTGAAGATATGGCGAGAATCCCTGTAGAAGTAGAATATGCTTCTGAGTTTAGATACAGAAATCCAATCATTAACGAAGACGATATTGTTGTTGCTATTTCTCAATCTGGAGAAACCGCAGATACGCTATCTGCTATAAAACTGGCAAAAGAAAAAGGTGCGACCATTTTTGGAATTTGTAATGTAGTAGGATCTTCTATAGCTCGTGAAGCACACGCAGGAGCCTATACACATGCAGGACCAGAAATAGGAGTAGCCTCTACAAAAGCATTTACTTCCCAAGTTGCTATTCTTTCTTTAATCGCACTTCATTTAGGAAGATTAAAAGGAAACTTAGCAGAGCAAGAGTATTTTAAATTGCTTCATGAACTAGATGCTATCCCAGAGAAAATAGAAAAAGCTCTTTTGGTAAATGAGCAAGCAATTGCCATTTCTGAGAAATTTAAGGATGCTGCCAATTTCCTTTATTTAGGTAGAGGTTATAGCTATCCAGTAGCTCTGGAAGGAGCTTTGAAACTCAAAGAAATTTCCTATATCCATGCAGAAGGATATCCTGCAGCCGAAATGAAGCACGGGCCTATTGCATTGATTGATGAAAATATGCCAACGATTGTTATTGCAAACCTAGAAGGACATCATGAAAAGGTATTGAGCAATATCCAAGAAGTTAAAGCAAGAAATGGACAAATTATTGCCGTGATCAACGAAGGCGATTCAGCAGTAAAAGAAATAGCCGATTATGTAATAGAAGTGCCACAAGTAAGTGAGCCATTGAGTCCATTGGTGAATTCTGTTCCATTACAGCTTATTTCTTACCATATTGCTCTAATGAGAGGTTGTAATGTAGATCAGCCAAGAAACTTGGCAAAATCGGTTACTGTAGAATAAGTATAGAAACTTTGTAAACCAAAGATAAACGAACATAAATGCCACTTTTTATTAAACGAAAAGTGGCTTTTTTTACTATGAAGAAATTTATAGAAGGAAGATTAAAAGGTGCTATATATGCCTTTAAAGGAGCTTGGTATTTAATAAAAACAGAGGCGAGTATTCAGGTGCAAGGCAGTATCGGGATTCTCATGATATTTCTCGGTTTTTATTATGATATTTCTGCCTATGAGTGGATTGCTCAACTATTTGCAATCGCTATGGTAATGGGGGTTGAAGGAACAAATTCAGCTATTGAAGAACTTTGTGATTTTGTACATCCAGATTTTCATAAAAAAATAGGAATTATCAAGGATATCGCCGCTGGTGCTGTTTTTATAGTTGCTATTATTGCATTGATTATTGGAGGAATTATCTATATTCCCAAAATATTCTAAGACCCTTAGTTGACAAGCTATTCAAAGAGGAGAAAGAGGGAAGTTCCACAATTCATTTAACAAACATATTTTTTATACTAGTTTTGAGTGATTTCAAAAAAAAAAACTGATGTAAGCCAATGAAAACCACCGAAAAAGACAGTCTATACAAAGACCTTCACCTAATGAGTACTCAAGAACTTTTGAGTAATATCAACCAAGAGGATCAAAAAGTAGCCCAAGCGGTGGAAGAATGCATTCCAACCATAGAAAAAGTAGTGAACGAAGTACACCAAAGAATGGAAAGTGGGGGAAGACTTTTTTATATCGGAGCTGGAACAAGTGGAAGACTAGGAATTGTGGATGCTTCAGAATGTCCTCCAACTTTTGGGGTAGATCATAACAAAGTAATTGGCTTGATTGCAGGTGGTGATTCAGCCATTAGAAAAGCTGTTGAATTTGCAGAAGATAGTAAAGAACAAGCATGGAAAGATCTTCAAAAATTTGAGATTAATCCTCTAGACTCCGTAATAGGAATTGCTGCCAGTGGAACCACGCCTTATGTTATTGGAGGGGTAAAAAAAGCCAAAGAAAATAAGCTTTTTACAGCCTGTATTACCTGTAACGAAAAATCACCACTGAGTAAAGAAGTTGATTTAGCGATAGAAGCGGTTGTAGGACCCGAATTTGTTACAGGATCTACAAGAATGAAAGCAGGAACTGCTCAAAAACTCATCCTCAACATGATTTCTACTTCAGTGATGATTAAACTAGGGCATGTGCTAGGAAATAAAATGGTAGATATGCAATTGAGCAATCATAAATTGCAAAAAAGAGCCGTAGAAATGTTGATGAAAATTAGTAATATTAGTCAAGAACAAGCTCAGAAATTGATAGATACACATGGTAATGTAAGAAAAGCCATTCAAAATATAAACCTATGAGTCCAGAAGCAAAAGAGATCATGATGAAGGGCGTAAGAATGCTCTCCTATATGTTGATTCCAATATTCGGAATTCCTATTTTGATGAACTATATGTTTGATCAATCTGAATCCGTTTGGGTAAAAATTATGGCCGCCTTTTTGGTTTTGGTTGTTGTTGGTTTCTTAATAAAGAGTATTTCATTAATTATAAAAGGTTTATTTCACGATGAAGAATAAAAGTATTTTCAATAAAAAATCCTTCAAGTTTCTTGAAGAATACCTCAACGAATATGCCCCAACGGGTTTTGAGACAGAAGGACAAAAAAGATGGTATAACTATATAAAACCTTATGTAGATACTGCCTTTGTGGATTCTTATGGAACCACTGTGGGAGTCATAAATCCTGAAGCAGAGTTCAAAGTAGTGATAGAGGCACATGCCGATGAAATTGCTTGGTATGTACACTATATTTCAGACAAAGGATTTATCTATGTGCAAAGAAATGGAGGATCAGATCATCAAATAGCACCTTCAAAAGAGGTTGTTATCCACACAAAGAAAGGTCAGATAGAAGGTTTTTTTGGTTGGCCAGCCATCCATGTCCGTAAAGGAAAAAATGAAAAGCAACCCAGTATGGATACTATTTTTATCGATATTGGAGCTAAAAATAAAGCAGAGGTTTTGGAGATGGGTGTTCAGATTGGAGATGTCATCACCTTTAATGATCAATTCAAAATCGTAAACGGAAACAAATGGGTAGGAAGAGCCTTGGACAACCGTATTGGTGGTTTTATGATTGCTGAAGTAGCTCGTTTGTTACATAAAAACAAAGTAAAACTCCCTTTTGGACTCTATATTGTAAATGCAGTGCAAGAGGAAGTAGGGCTTCGAGGTGCTCAAATGATTACCGAAAAAATAAAACCCAATGTGGCTATCGTTACGGATGTGACACACTGTACACAAAGTCCGTTATACAATAAACAACAACAAGGAGATATAGCACTTGGTGAAGGAGCTGTTCTTACTGTAGGGCCACCTGTTCATAACAAACTGTTGAACCTTGTGGAAGAAGTTTGTGAACAGAAAAAAATTCCAACACAAAGAAAAGTAGCGTCCCGAGTTACAGGAACAGATACCGATGCTTTTGCCTTTTCTAACGGAGGCGTTCCTTCTATTCTTATTTCTCTTGCACAACGATATATGCATACTACTGTAGAAATGGTTCACCAAGAAGATGTTGAAGGTATTATCCAGCTAATCTATCACAGTCTCCAGTCCATAGAAAACGATCACGATTTTAATTATTGGAGGATATAGGGATTCTCTCTGAAATTACACATTCAAAAAAAAAAACTCGAAGTGTCTTGTACTTCGAGTTTTTTTGAATGTATTTGTCTTGTCTATAATCTCATTTATGGTATTGATTTAGCGTAAGTTCGAGCTGGGTAATTAGTTTGTTGTAATTGTTTTCAGCGCCCCTTAATCCTTAATTATGTTTTATAAAGTATCTAATTGACGAATTCAGAATTTACATATTTTTAAGTATCAAGAGAAAACATGTTTTTAATAAATCTACCCCTTAATCATAAACGACAAAACATTCAACGATAATTTATTGAATGTTTTGTGGTTATTTTGTCGTATTGGTTATTTAGAAGTTTTAAGACTCAAGCTTATTCACCATATTTACATAGCATATATTGGTTTAGTACTTCATTTTTAATGCTATCTAGAGGAGTGGAAAAAAATAAAATATCAGAAATATTACTTTTAACGGCTTTATCTCCTTTACGATTAGAAAATAACTTTAATTTCTCGAATTTTAGAGGATCTGTTAAAGTTTCATCTTTTTGCACTAATTTCCCATCAATATGTAATTCTAAAATATAATTGACACCATTGCTATGATTTCTTTGAATAATATTAAAAACATGAAATTTACCATCATCAACTCTTACTCGATTATCTAAAGTGTTTCCACAGATATTTCTATTCGAAGAACCATTTTTATAGAATAGTCTGAAATAATTTTTTTCACAAGGAATACCACTTACAAAATCCGCATTGAATGATGTCGATCCCAAACCTAATTGTAGTGAATTATCATTTACTCCATCTGAAGAAGAAAAGAAAGCTCCATATTCGATAATATTAGTTGCTTCAGAATCGACTTTAGCAATTAAAAAAATTTCGAATTCCCCAACATAATCAGGAGTGAAATCATAATCTAAACTAGCTATAGCAATAGGCCCTACATATCCGATCAAGTCTCTATTTACGGTTCTATAAATGCTTTTTCTATGTTGATAAGATGGTTGATTTGGGTCTTCCTCTTTTTTTAGCTGGAAAACATTATTTCCTTCTAAGACACCAGAACTAAACGAAGCTATTTCTGTTGTATTATTTACCAAACTTTCATAAGAAAATACAAAATCATTGTGGTCTGCCTCTGTACCTGTATTACCGCCAGTATTAATATCAATTTTATTTACCTTAGTCTCTGTATTAAAGTATATTTCAAACGGGAAATTGGCAATTCCATTCGATACGAGGTCGTCACAGCAGTAATTGTACCAATAAGATCCATTAAACCACTCTAAACAAGATGATTCAGTATTGTAAATCATCAGGCCCTCTTCAGGACTCTGTATACTATCTCTTTGTTTAGAATTCAATCTCGGTGGTAAAAAGCCTTTGGTACTGGATGCTACTTCCAGTATTGCTGAACTATGCGGATTAGTAATTCCTATTCCCACCTGTGCATAATTAGATTGTAGCGAGAATAGTGAACAACTCAAAAATAATAAATACTGTTTTAGTTTCATGATTTCAAGATTAATACAGGAAACGCTATGTCTTCCTTAGTTGGATTTGTTTCGAATTAGTTTGAAAGTGTTCTTACAAAATGATCAGAAAAGTTGAAAGTACTTGATCATTTTAATTGCCAGCAAAAAAAATCATTCGCACCAACTATAGCGCTTGTTATAAAAACATACAGCGAAAAGAATAAATCTTGGAAAAAATACATGGTACGAGTTTTTTTATTGATAGGTCTGACAAATATCAATTCTTATTTTAGCAAGATGGTATTTTTCTGAATTGAAAAGACTTCAGATTTCTGAAATATGAATTTATTTTCCTGAATTCAAATTCTCCAAATAACGTAATGGAGTAGTATTTAGACGTTTGCCGAAGGCTGCGTAAAAAGTACTATTTGACTTAAATCCGGCTTTTTGCCCAATCCCCTCGATATTTAGAGTCTCAATTTCTCTTGATTTTAGTATTTCTACAGCTTTTTGAACTCTAAAATCATTTATATAGTTATTAAAATTCTTTTGTGTATTTGTATTAATTGCTTTCGAAACAGATCGTGGATGGACTTTAATTTTTTCTGATATGGCAACGATACTCAACTCTGGATTTAAGTACAGTTCTTCATGTCTTATTAACCTATCAATTTTTATGAATATGTCAGTATATTTTTGTACAACTTGGTGTTCTTCATTATTCTTTTTAGGTTCTTTTATTTTATTTACTTGTTCTTCCTCCAATGTGAAATTAAATCCCTCCAGTGAAAATAGATTCGTAGAAACTTCTTGAAATAAAGCGTTATATGCTATCCAAATTGTAATAAATAAGTTAAAAATAACCATAATAAATTCTTGTAGTATTTCACCTACAAATTCTCCTAATAAAATAGAGATAGTCAAAGAAGATAACCCAAAAATCAAAATGAATCTAACCCAAATCAATTCCTTTTTCTCTATATTACTATACTGTTCTTTAATGAGTTTATTATGCTTATTAATCATTATTAGGATCCCAATGAATAAAACAAAGCCATAGAGTGTCCCTAATACGTCTAAAAAAGTAAACAAAGCACTGTTTTCAAGCCTATTTAAGAGGTATTCAGAAAGAAACAAAGAGACAAAATCAAAAATAAATTCTATAAAACCAGGTCCAAGTAAATACTTACTCCAACTTCTGTTTTGTAGTAAGGAAACTCGCTCAATGTATAAAAAAAGTATACTTGGTATTAACCAGTAAAACTCAAAGGGAGAGTTCATCAAAACACCACCATAAGACACATTGAATGTATTGTAAATTTCAGAAAGAGATGATAACCCCGATATGACCAAGAATAATCCTATTAAATAAGAAAAATTCGTGCGACTTTTTTTCAAAATACATAAAAACAAACCGATAGAAATTGCCTGTGACATTTCTATGGAGTCCAAAACTAAAATAAGTAATTCGTTAATCGATTTCAAAACTTAACATTTACAAATTCTAAATAATTCAACCAAATTTACATGAATTATTGAGGAATCACCCTTAAATAATTTTCAGTAGCTTGTAATTGACCTCTCTGATAAATGGCCTATTGTTAAGAATTTCTTAGCATCTTTTTCTTGACATGTAGAAGATAGCTTATCTCGATAATCGGAAATCTTCATAAGAAAGATTTACTGTGCTGTATTTCAGTTGATAATGTTTTTTTGAAAGTGTACCCTTTTTTAAGAGTAACATCATTTTTTATCGGAATATCAGGAGATGTAGTTCTTAAATATAACCGTTACCTTCATTTGTTATATTAATTCCATTTTTTACCTAAAAATACGCATCTTTGCAGCGAAGTATTCACGCCTTAAGAGAATGACTATCTTGCACAAAAAAAAAATATCTAGTTATTTTATTCATGCCTTTTTTTGGTTGCTTTTTTGCCTTGGTAATTGGGTAATGAGCGGTTCAAAGGATAGTTTTCTTTTTTTTATTCTATATTATTCTGCTGCATTGGGTTTTCCAATTCTCTATTTTTATATTCATATTTCTCTATTAAAAAAAACCAAGAATATCAAGAAAATGAAACAATTGAAGATTATTTTCTTCAGTGTAATTATGATATTTATTACTGGGTTTATATTAGAACTTATTGTTTATTTGGATAGTGTAGTCAAAAAATATTTTGGTTTTGAAATTTATGTTGATCCATTCACCACATTTGAATACTTTCTCAATGTAACGGTAATGGGTATCATTATTCTAGGGGCGTCATTCTATTTTCTTATCTATATCTACAGAATTCAAAAAAAACAAATTAGCAATTTATTTAGTCAACAATTTAAATATCAAATTCAGCCACATTTTTTTAATAACGAATTACAAAATTTATATGCCTTTATTCAAAATAACAATAAGGAAGATGGTTTAAATTATGTTCATAATCTTGCTGATATATTAAACTATAATATATCGGCTTCAAATACGCATTCTATTGATCTATTAAAAGAAATTCAACATTTGTTTAATTATTTAGATCTTATTGCTGATCAATGGGAATTACATGATAAGATTAATTATTCCTTACAAGCAACATCAACTGCAGAGTTGAAAATTCAGCCATTAATCTTAATTTATTTTGTGGAAAACAGTGTTAAGCATAGTGGACTTATTCACCAAGTTGAAAATGCATGGTTAAAATTGGATATTAGTGTCCAAAAAAATATTTTCACTTTGGAACTATCAAACTCAAAACCTACCAATACAAGAGATATTCCTTTTTCTACTCAAGTAGGATTGAGAAATGCTAAGGAACTTCTTGAGATCTTTTATGGAAAAGATCACCAATTGAAAATTATATCGAAAGAGACAATATATACTGTTCAACTGCACATCAAACTACCCTAAAAATGGATTGTATCATCATTGAGGATTATCTCCAAACGAGAATTTTGTTGGAATCATATATAAAAAACCACAAAGAACTTGAGCTTTCTATGTCATTGTCTAATTTTAGAGCGCATATTTCAGAAATAAAAAAGCAACCCGAAGCCTTGCTAATTTTAGATATTGAACTAGGAGGAGAGCAAGCTCTAGATATTTTGAAAGAAACAAAACTTAGTAATCCCATTTTATTTGTAACAGGGCATCAGAAATATGCTTATGATGCGTTACAGCAAAATATTTATGGATATTTATTAAAGCCCATTGAGAAAGTAGAATTTGATCAGAAAATAAATAAAATTAGTCAAAAGATAGATGCTGAAAAAAGTTTCAAAAAAGAAGATCACTACCTTTTTATTCGGTCTCAATTTCGACTCATAAAACTTAAAATAAATTCTATAATCTATATCGAATCAGATAGAGATTATTTAATTTTTCATACAGAAAAGGAATCAATAAAAAGTTTGATGCGACTTTCAGATATCATTCACCCTACTTTTGTCCGTACACATAAATCCTATCTTGTGAATCAATCTTATGTACAGCTTATTTATAAAAATAGCATACAAGTTGGATCTCATGAGATACCCATTGGTCGTGCATTTAAAAAAACAGCATACCAAAAATTATTAAATGAAAATTAGACAGATTATCGGTGCAAAAATGTCGTTTGTCTATTCATGCTATTCCTTACATGAAAGCATGTATATTGTGGAATAATAATAGTTGTAGATTCGCCTCAAACATTTTTTATCGTAAGATGAAGCACATATTACAACTCGCATTAAGTATTATGTTTCTTAACACGTCCGCACAAGTGGGTATAGGAACAATCGCACCACATCCTTCCGCAGTACTGGAAGTTGAATCAACTACTTTGGGGTTTTTGCCTCCAAGACTTTCTGAAAATGAAAAAAACAGTATTCAAAACCCTGCAGAGGGATTAATTATTTACAACACTTCACTAAACTGTTTAGAAGTTTATAAAGCTTCCTTCTGGTATAATTTCTGTTGTGTTGAAAAGACAACTACTTCAATCAATTCATTAGTTGCACCATTAGTTCATGTTAATTTTGAGGACTTGAATCTTTTGAAAGTTAATAATGGTTCTGTGGCACAGGTGAATAGTTTCATTAATCAAATAGAGTCAAATGAAGGTAATTCTGTTGTATTTGATGAAATTCATAACAATGAAGCTGGTTTTAATACGGCTCAAGATACCCTCTTCAAATTAATTGATAACCCCAATGGTACTCCCCAATATTCTTCAAGGAGACATTTAAGAAGAACAGTTGTTAACTCCGGTAGAAAGAATTTTTTGGAGTCAGATATTACAGATATTGAGAATTCTGATTTCGAATTATTTGTAGTACTTCGTTTTAACGAGCCAGGTGCCCAACAGGATTATGCATCTGTTTTTCATACACGAAAGTTTACACCAGGTAATTTCAATGGAATAGACGCATCTTTTCAAATTGGAACAGGGCATTCTCTAATTCCTGCTACTGGGTGTAACAATACTTTCTATGGAATTCGCATTGGTCATCAAATGGTCTGTGGCGATAGCCAAGAAAAAAGGGTTGCAATTGATGGTAAGTTTCATATTTTCAATATTACTTATCAGAATAGCACAAAAACATTTACATTAAGAATAGATAACGAGCTTAAAGATACAAGAGTACTCGCTGATGTAAATAAACAGGTTATTCGAACTTTGAGTTTGTTTTCTAATAGAGCTGCTTCAAGTGCAGCACCTTCAGAAATAGCAAGTTTAGTATTATATCAACAAATATTGCAAGCTCCCCAGAGAACCTTAATTAATCAAAATTTAGTGTGTTCGTACTCTGAATTGTGATGAGGGACTTATAAAATTTCTGAATCGCAGAAAACACGTTTATAAAGAGATGGGTCTTAATTCGAAAGGTTCATCTCTTTTTTTATCTCGATATAATGTATTAATTTTATTTATTCTTAATTTTTTAAAATGATTATTAATATCAGAACTAAATGGATCAAGAGAGTCACCTTATATATTTTGAGACTTATCGTATTCGTAAATATTCTCGCATATTTTCATGCATACACATTTACACACTTTTCTAGTCCTGATAATTTTTCAGAAAGCAAGAAAAAGAAAATGGATTGGAAACAAAAGATCCAAGGGTTATTCTTTGGTTTTTCTAAACCCAAGCCTGTTAATACCATCACTCCAAAAAGAAGTTACGAAACGATATATCTTCAAAGTAATAAAAAAATTGAATGCTGGAAAATAGCTCTTCCATCACCAAAAGGAACGATAATTTTGTTTCATGGTTATGGCGGGAAAAAATCAGATATGCTGGAGCAGGCAGAAATTTTTAATCAGTTAGGATATCAAACACTATTAGTAGATTTTATGGGCTCTGGTGGTTCAGAAGGTTCGCAAACTACCATAGGTTTTCATGAGGCACAACAAGTGGTAACGGCTTTCGGTTTTAGTAAAACGACTCAAAATCTTCCCATTTACTTATATGGAAATTCTATGGGAGCAGCAGCGATAATGAGAGCGCTAAGTGAGTGGGATATTAAGCCCGAAGGAATCATTCTAGAATGTCCTTTCGGAAGAATGAAAAAAACGGTAGAAGCCCGATTTGAAATTGTTGGGATTCCTTCGTTTCCTCTAGCTTCCGTTTTAATGTTTTGGGGAGGTGTTCAAAACGATTTTTCATTTTTTGATCATAATCCAGAGGAATATGCAAAAAAAATAGAGTCCCCTACGTTGCTCATGTATGGTGAAAAGGATAATCGTGTTAGCCAAGAGGAAACAAATACCATTTTTAAGAACCTGAAAGGGAAAAAGAAAAAGCATCTGTTTCCTAAAGCTGGACATGAAAATTATCTCCATAAATACAAAGATGAATGGAGAGTAGAGGTTGAGAAGTTTTTAGACAACACAGTTCATAGTGAAGCAGATATAGATTTAAAGTAAAAATTTCGTTCCTAATTCTTGATTACTATATTCCCAAAGTTTTTTACCAATTTCTTTACTTTTAGCATACTCTGCAATAAATGCAGGTGCAGGAAAGCCGGTCATTTCTCCTTCGCCATTGGGTCCAACATAAGTAACGCCAGAAATAGGTTCTGTGGCGGCAAATAGACTAGAAAAAGCGCCTTGATTTGCGGTCATGTGCGGAAACTCGTGAATCATATTGGGATTGTCGGTTCTTAGTAATTCTGTTTTGCTAATACCAGGATGGGCGGCAACAGATAAGGTTTTAGATTGATACTTCTGAAGTCTTCTCTGAAGCTCAATTGTAAAAATTAAATCAGCTACTTTGCTCTGTCCGTATTCTCGAAATTTATCATAAGGTTTTTCGAGTTTGAGGTTTTCAAAATCAATTGTTCCATTTTTATGAGCAATACTACTTAAAGTGACTACTCGGCTATTGGAAGTGCTGTTTAGCAAATCATACAGGTGAGCAGTTAGTGCAAAATGAGATAAAAAATTTACTCCAAATTGCATTTCGTAGCCCTGTTTTGTTTTGCTAGCAGGTGGAAACATCACTCCAGCATTGTTGATTAAAATATCAAGTTGCTCATGATTTTGAAGGATTTCTTGTGCAAAATTCTTTACAGAATCTAGGTCAGAAAGATCAACAATTCCAGCTTCTAATTGAGCATTAGGTATTTTCGATTTAATTTGTGAAATAGCCAATTGTATTTTTTGCTCATTTCTACCAGCCATAATTACAGAAGCATTTTTCTTAGCAAATTCTAAGGCGGTTTGAAAACCAAGCCCCGTATTGGCTCCTGTAATCAGAACAGTTTTCCCATTTTGGTTAGGGATTTGTGAAGGATTCCAATTCATTTTATTATAATCCAAAAGTTATTTTTGCATGATAGGTATCCATATATTCTTTCATGCGTTTAATTTTTCCGTTTTCGATCACAAAGAGAATATGATAATAATTTTCATATTGTGTACCCATTGCTGTCTTAGCTTTAAACTCAGCCTCGGCAGCCACAGTATTTCCTTCAGAAATCATAGAGGTGGTTTTAAAATCGGCTCCATCAGGAAAAAGAGCGGTGCCTTTAAAGAAATCTAAAAAGTATTTGCTATCGTGTTCACCTGCTGTAGCAAGATAATCTGGTTTTCCAATAATCCACCAGCTAAAATCATCAGCAATCATCGTTTTTAGCTTAGAGACGTTTGATGTTCTCATGGCTTCCACAAATTCTACGACCAATTTTTTATTGGCAGTCTGGTTTTCTTTATACACCTTAAATGTATCCATTTCATCTACCTCGCTAATAGAGACATTATCACAACTTACATTCCCAGAGAAAAGCCCTAAGGTTAATAAGGCAATTTGTATTGATTTTTGAACGTTCATATTGTTTTTTTTTATGACTAATGGTGCTAATATAGAAACAATACTTTACATTTGAAAGTAGTTACCTCTATGGGAAGTAATAACATATGTGTAAGTAATATTGAAAATCAAAAATTTATGAGGGAAAAAACTTTAGAAGAATATTTGAACTGTCCTTTTCATTTAGCAATGAATACATTGGAGGGGAAGTGGAAATTTGCAATATTATACGTTTTACTAGATCGAGGTACATTAAGATTTAAGGAACTTGAACGTGCCATACCAGATATTTCTACCAGAATGTTAGTAAAAGAATTAAAACATCTTGAAGAAAAAAAAGTAGTAATAAGAACAGCTTATGCAACAGTACCACCAAAAGTGGAATACTCTTTAAGTAAAATAGGAAAAAGCATAGAACCCGTCATTGAAAGTATTTCAAACTGGGGAAAGACCTATGCTCAATCTTTATCGGAAATGAAGGAGAATGAAAGTGTTTAGTGTGTCGTTGATTTTAAATAAAATATCTAAGCCCAAAAAGTAATTGAACTTTAGTTCCGGTTAAACGTTGTTGGATTGTTTTGTAAACATTCATCGGGTTTTTGGGTTCTTCTGGTTTCAAAATTTCACTATGCTGTTCCGAGAAATCTAGACTGTATCCACAGTATCTAGATTCGATTTCTACATATAATTTTTGGTAAATAGGAAAAGAGTATCCTACATTCCATCCGACTGCAAAATATTCACTATAAAAACTCTTTGGAATTTTTTTAGTGCTTATGGCATACAGAGTATTCCCTGCTGCGTCAAGAACAAAATCACCTTGATCATCTGTAATAGGGTAAGAAGCGGTATTGAGCACAGATTTTATTTCCGAGGCATAGTTTTTTTGAATAAAAAAGCCAAGTTTTAATCCATTTTTAAAATAATAGTCCAATTTAAATTGATAAGCATCTAGAAAACTAATGAATTCAGGCTTGTTTTGTAAAGTTTCGATATCTACCCCTTCAGGATTCCTTATTTTGTTTCCTATGTTATAACTAAGCCCTAAATATAAATGACTGACAATTCTTAATTGAGCTCCAAGATAAATGGGATGTTCACCTTCGTCAATAGGGCTAATCATTCCGTTTAATTCAACATTCAGGGAGCTGTTTCTGAAGTTTCCTAAATTTCTTTCTTTTAGTTTCGTAACAAATTCATTGTCTTGCGCATTTACTACTGATTGTAGAGAGAGTAATGCTAGTAGGAGTATAAAATTCTTCATTGTTATGTTATTTTTTTAATTAAAAGAAGTACATCAATCTAAATTGACAGCCCATAATCATCTCAGTAAAAGAAACATCATCTTGGATGTGGTAAAAATATTCCATATCACCATTTGATCCATTATTTTTCTCCTTAATCACTTGGTCTCTTTTACCACTAAGTATCGAAAGTTTAGGCATGATATCAATAGCAAATCCATCTATTAATCTTTGTGTGTATCCCACTCCGATATAGTATTCTAGAGATTCGCTGATTAATTCATATTTAATTTTTTTATTCTGAGGAGTATAAACAATATTTCCATTTTCGTCTTGAACAGGATTTCCGTTTTTATCCAAAAGAAGAGAAGTGTTCGTAATAGTAGAATAGTGTTGTTGGAAGTTTGTATGATATTTTGAACCTAAAGCACCGTATAAACCTTTGAATGCATAATACCTTGCAAATACACCAAAGCTAAAACTTCCTGATTGTAATTCTGTGTTGGAAATATTACCTTCTAAATACATGTCTTTACTACTAGCGCCAATGATGTAATAATCAAATGCCAAGGCGAGTTTAGGACTCACCATTCCTCCTACGGATATATTTACATTTGATGCCATATAATCCTTATGAAAAGGAGAGAATACTAGGGATCCAAAATATTTCCTCCCTTGCATGAAGTTGTCAGTGGAGCCAGTTTGAGCTTCTGCTTTGATAAAAAATAAAAGTAAAAAAACGATTGTTATTTTCTTCATATCTGTAAAATATTTTTTCATTTTCTTTTATGAGATTGCAATAAATGACTTAGAATGATTTTTTAATAATCATTAATCTTTATAGCTATCATTTTTAGGTTGTAGATCTCTAGTAATCACTCTAATGAAGTCAATTAGAAACCAAATACCTAGACCGCCAATGGTTAACAATTGTATAATTCCTATTGTGGGATAGCCTAAATAGAAACGATGAATTCCAAGTATTCCAAGAAAAACAACGAGAAGAACTGCGATTGTCCAGCTTTTCTCATCATTTTTAGCATGTTCTACAGC
The DNA here is from genome assembly GCA_025210805.1 of Flavobacteriales bacterium. Classification (NCBI taxonomy): domain Bacteria; kingdom Pseudomonadati; phylum Bacteroidota; class Flavobacteriia; order Flavobacteriales; species Flavobacteriales bacterium. The sequence goes on along the minus strand of JAOAQX010000006.1, from coordinate 16,183 downwards.
GATAGCTTCCTCATTGATTTTTTGAATTTCTGCTAATTCAGAAACATCAAAAGTAGATACTTTTGAGTTGGAAACAAACTCAGACATAACAAACTCCGTATTTGTCTTCTTAACAGGAATGGCAGCGGTAGAAATTTCTGTGTTAATCACTCCGAGAAATAGGAGTAAACCCATAATCAGTTTTTTCATATTTTTGATAATTATTAAATCTTTGCGATGAAATTACTAATTTTCTGCATTATATCGATATTATTCAATACTAAACTACTTATTGCCCAAAATACATCTCATACATTTATGGGGATAATAGAGATAGAGGAAACTGCTCCTATTTCATATTATTTAGATTATTATATTGATAAAAAAGACTCAGTTCGAGGTTATAGTTTATCTAATATCATGGATATTGATGAAACAAAGTCTGAAATTATTGGTTTTTTAGATCGGGAAAAGAAAATTTTATTCCTTCATGAGTCTTCAATCATCTATACAAAGTCTGAATTAGATCCTAATATATTTTGTAATCTTCAATTTGAAATTCCATTTAAAAGAAAAGAAGCTAAAAAAATATCTTTTGATTTCCAAAGCTCTTATCCAGATGGAAGTCCCTGTGTTTCTGGGAAAATGCAATTAACCAATGCTGAAAGAATAGAGGTGTTTCAAAAAAAGCTCATTGCTCAAGCTGAGAAAATGGCAAAAAAAGGCCGAATTTCTTCTCAAGAACTTAAGACTATCAAAACAAGTTCAGAGCTGGTTTCAAGAAAACGTAAGACAAGGGTAGAAAAAGGTGAAAAATTAAGTTTCTTGTGGAATAAAGACTTCATAGAGCTAAGCCTTTGGGATTTTGCAAATAATGATAATGATTCCGTGAGTGTTTCCCTCAATGGAGCGGAAGTGTTTTCGGGGCTTATTTCTTCTCAAAATACCTTGTTAAACATTCCGCTAAAAAATCAAAATAATAGAATTCAAATTAAAGCACTAAATGAAGGTCGTATAAAAATGAACACAACCTCATTATCCATTTCCAACGGAGTTCGCAAAGAGGAATTTTTAGTATTTCTGGAAAAAAACACCCAAATAGACCTTTTATTGAAGAAAAATTGACCTTTAAGAAAACGGATCTTTTGTGCGTATGAACATTGTATATCAATATTTTATCGAATATTGCATGTGAAACCCAATATAAAAGACTATTTTCCCTATTCTTAACCAATTGAAAAATGAAAAAAGTAGTTTTTTTATATTTATTACTCATCAGTACCTCGTTTTTGGCTTATAGCCAAGAGTATCTTTCTCAAAGCTTAAACGCTCCTTCTTTAGGGCTTTTTCATAAAGTAGAAGATATTGATCATGATGGAGATGATGATTATTTCGTTATAGCGGATACCTTTGTTATGTGGTTTGATTCCCCACAGGATCTTTCGGATACAAACTTTATTGGATCTACACTTCCATGGTATAAGTGGCACACCAAAATAGTAGATTTAAATAATGATGGACAATCTGAAATAATGATATACAAGTCTGGGCTAACCATGATATTTCAAAACAATGGCTCTGGTGTTTTTGATACGGCTAGTGTGAATTCTATTCCAATCTATGAATATGATATATTTCATGATTTTGATGGCGATGGTTATCAGGATATTGTGCAAAATTATTTTGATTCTATCGTGTTTTACAAAAACCTTGGAAATCTAACTTTTAGCCAAGGGCAAAGCATTTTTAATGCTAATTCTCATATTCCTTATATTTATGGAGGTAGTTGGCGAATGATGGATATTAACGGGGATGATCACCTAGATTTGGCTATTTTTATTTCTGAAACAAGTATCTCTTCTGATAATTGTATAATATTTTTAAATAATGGGGCAGGAATTATTGACCCAATACCTTTTTATAAAAGAAGAATACGCTCCAGAAACGATTTTCACCAGATAGACTTTGATCAAGATAACGATTTGGATCTTATTTATCATGACCAGAGTAAAATTTACTTGATAGAAAATGTGAACAATACCAGTCTTCTTCCTCCTAGAATCATTTTTTTATCCCATCACCATTTTTCTAAATTAGTGCTATTTGATTTTGATCACGATAATCAGTTAGAGATATTATATCATACTTCAGTCAATAAGATGGTGAAACACCATATTCTGAAATTTGACCAAAATCATCAATTGCAGGTGACAAATCAAATAAAATTTTATGGAAATAGAGCAGTGAATGCGCCCTTGAAAACAGAAGACTATAACCAAGATGGAAAGCTTGATTTAGTAAGTGTAAATAATAATCTCGTTCACCAAAATATTACCAATAACAACAAAATAATCATTAAAAACCTCCATGTTTGTGATTCATTTTATACCCATTCTTCGGGAGAAACCATAACGGAGTCTAATACCTATATTGATAGTTTAGCCAACGATACTATTTTGGTGAATTATATTCAATTTATTCCAAAAGACACCACTCATATCGCTGAAGTTATTTGCGAAGGGAATCAATACTCCATAGGTAATAGCTCTTTTAGTAACTCTGGGCAATATGAAGTATTGTTGACTAATCAGTATGGGTGTGATTCGTTGATAATACTTAACCTACAAACACGCCCTCAACCCCAAGAAAGTTCACAATATATAGAAACTTATAAGAACGAATACTATATCAATGGTGTAGTTTATACGTCCAATACAGAAATAACAACTACCTTCACCACCCAATACCAGTGCGACAGTACAGTGCATTATGAATTAGTCTTCTTGGAGAACGAAGAAAATGATTACGAACCTATTACTTTAGGAACTTTTGTACCGAATCCTGGTGATTTTCAAATGGTAGATTTCGATCAAGATGGTGATTTGGATATGGTAGTACTTTCTGAAAATGAAACATTGCTTTATAGCCTAGAACAAACTACAGCCAATCATTATAAAGAGATTTTAGTAAGTGATACAATGAAAATCGAGAATTTCGAACTGAAAGATATTGATAATAATGGACTTTTAGATATTCTCGTAAATGAAAAATATGCTTTTGTAAAATTAAAAAGTGGTTACCAACGGATTATTCACCCTTATAAAAAGGAAGAAAAATCTAAGGAAATTGATTTGGATGAAGATGGAGATTTAGATGAATATGAAATACGTTATACCAGTAAATTTTCGGATGTATTGTACACAAATTTATATATGTATATAAAAGATTCCGTTGGGAATTTTCAGGAATTATACGCTCCTTTTGGTGAAAATGGTCTTTATGCAGGGTACTTTATTTACCCATTTAATCATCAATTTGACTTCGGAGATTTAAACAATGATGGTTTTATGGATTTTATTGTCTCTACGGGGTCTAAAACTTCAAAAACCCGTATAGATTTATATCTTTCAGATTCCAGTTTTAATTATACCCAAAGGACCATTTATAATTGGCATTCTGTTACAATTTATCAATCCTATGTCGGCAATGCCAAAATATATGATATCAACCAAGATGGAAATAAAGACATTGTTTACAGTACCAATAATTATTATAATGGAATGTCAAAAGATCAAATAGTGGTTCTTTTTAATAACGGAGAAAAGGACTCCATCACATTTGCTAAAGAATATATTTCCTGCTATGATCCAGTAGGCTTTTTTGAGCCCATGAAACATAGTGGAGCCATCACGAATATTAATCATTCTCAGTATCGACCGCACCAAACACTCAGAATTGACCATAAGAATGGAGTGAATCTCAAACCCGTTGCCGGATATCCAGGAGTTTTTACAATACCAGGTAGTACAGGAGAAGGAAGCTCATCAGTCACCAAAACGATGGATCTCAATCATGATGGCTACAAAGATATTGTGGGTAATCATATAAGGCAGGATGAGTATTTTGCACTAATTAATCACCATGATACATCTTATGGCGTCTATAGACTCCCTGAGCATTTAGTAAGATTATCGTACTATGAAGATATTGATGCAGATGGGGATTATGATTTTGTTTATAATAATGGAATGAGTTGGCGAGAAAATATCTCAGCTGACTCTGTGGGGCCAATGGATACATTACTCTATATAGGTCACGAATTACCAAAGGATAAGTATTTTTTCTTCTATGAATCAGCAACTTTTGCAAAGGATTTTGACAATGATGGTCATAAAGATGTACTTGCATTTTTCGAAAATGAATCATCTGATTTGATTTTGTTAAAAAACGATGGCTCTAATACGGTAAGCTATTACAATACTATAGATTCCAACGTAGTGGTTAAACAAATTATTGACTTTGACCAAGATGGAGACTTTGATATCATTAGCTCCTTAGCTTGGTATGAAAATACAGGAAATTTAGACTTTGAAAAACACGAGCTTTCCAATCAAGTAGGAACTATTTCCCAAATATTTGATATCAATCAAGATGGATATTTGGATATTCTAAGTAAAAAAGACCAAACCATTGCGTGGTTTTATAATGACGGTTTGCAAGAGTTTAGCATGGGTGAGCTTATCACTTCACAAGCTCCAAAAGAGGACTATACCTTGCGATTTATGGATTTTGATTTTGATAATGATTTCGATATTTATGCTAAGAGACATATTCCACATTATAGTTACAACTACGGAGATCATCATATCTTATACCGAAACAAAAGTTATACTCCAGACAATCCTAAGTCAGAAGAACTCCCAGGAGGAAAAGAAATTGAATTTCTGGTGTATCCTAATCCCAATAATGGTGTTTTTGGAGTGATTTCTCTTTATGATCAGGTAGAAATGCGTGTATATTCTATTGAAGGGAAATTTATCTTATACCAAAAGCTAAAAAGTGATCTTAATCAAATTAATATACAAGGTGTTTTAGCTTCAGGGTCTTATATCCTCACCTTTACAAAACCCGGTGAATTCTCCCAAACAGAACATATTGTGATTGTGAAATAACTGTTTATAGTATATAACCGGCTACAAACAGGATGCTCCACTGTAGCAAATGCCATAGCGTGTGATATCCCGCAAACCAGCTCCGTAGGAGCCATACTCATGCTGTATGTCTGTGAATAAAAAAACAGGATGCTCCACTGTAGTAAACGACATAGCGTATGATAGCCAACAAACTAGCTCCGTAGGAGCCATATTGTATGTAGATAAAAAATGCGAATGTAAATACAGCTCCATAGGAGCGAACTAAAATCAGTAAAATGGCCAATACTTATACCCAATTGTATGTTCAAATTGTTTTTACGGTAAAAGGAAGACAAAATCTTATCCCCAAAAAACACCGTGAAGAATTACATAAATACATAACAGGAATAGTTAGCAATAGAAATCAAAAACTACTTGCCATTTTTGCAATGCCAGATCATATACATTTGCTTGTAGGATTAAAGCCCAATATCAGTATCTCAGATTTAGTGAGAGATATAAAGGCAGGTTCTTCAAAATACATTTCTGACAATAATTGGATTCAACATAAATTTAGTTGGCAAGAGGGGTTTGGCGCATTTTCTTATTCCAAAAGTCAATTAGATAATGTAATAAATTACATACTTAACCAAGAAGAACACCATAACAAGAAGACATTTGAAGAAGAATATCTTGATTTTTTGAAAAAATTTGAGGTTGACTACAATGAAAAATATTTATTCGAATGGATAGATTAACGGATCACCCCGCTGGGGCTACAAACAGGATGCTCCTCTGGAGCACAAGGGATGTATCAAATGGGGCTACAAATAGGTTGCTCCTCTGGAGCAAGATATCATGATATCAAAAAAAACAGCTCCATAGGAGCTATACGGTATGTAGATGAAAAATATGAACGTAAATATCGCTCCAAATGAGCTATACCGTATGTAGAATATCATACGATATCAAAAAAAACAGCTCCATGGGAGCTATATGGTATGTATATAAAAAATATGAACGTAAATATCGCTCTATAGGAGCCATACCGTATGTAGAATATCATGCAATATCAAAAAAAAGTCAGCTCCATAGGAGCCATACCGTATGTAGAATATCATACGATATCGAAAAAAACAGCTCCATAGGAGCTATAAGGTATGTAGATAAAAAATATGAAGAGTAAATATCGCTCCATAGGAGCGAACCATTAAATTCTGGGTTATGGATTGAGTTATGAATGACTTATTGAATTGTGAATGTTTGTACTTTAATATCGTAACTTGCACGAAAATTTGTCAATCATGCTTCTTTCAATCATTTCACCAGCAAAAAACATCAATGAAAATTGGGAAAACACCGGGTTTGAAAGCACTCAGCCTCAGTTTTTGGCTCAGGCCAATGACTTGATGAAAACCTTGAAATCTAAAAGTCCTGAAGAACTTGGGAAACTAATGAAGTTATCAGAGAAACTATCAGATTTGAATTACGAAAGAAATCAGAACTGGAAAAAGAAACATACAGAAGAACAAACGATTCCTGCGGCTTTTGCCTTTAATGGCGATGTTTATAAAGGCCTTGAGACAGTAAGTCTTTCTACTGAAGAACTGGAAAGACTCAATGAATCTACCTTTATTTTGTCTGGGCTTTATGGATTGCTAAAACCCCTAGATTTAATCTACCCGTACCGATTAGAAATGGGAACAAAAATGGAAAACTCAGGAGGGAAAAACCTCTATGAATTTTGGGGGAATAGATTAGGGGAAAATATTCAAAAAAACTTAAAAAAACACCATGGAACAGCCTTAATAAATTTGGCTTCCAATGAATATTTTAAGGCAGTAGATACAAAGGAAATACAGGTACCTATCTGGACACCAATTTTTAAAGACGAAAAGAACGGAGTATATAAAATCATCAGTTTTTATGCAAAAAAAGCCCGAGGAATGATGGTGAGATATATGATTCAAAATAAAGTAGAAACCATTGAGAAACTATGTAATTTTGATAGCGATGGATATTATTTTGATTCGATTGATGAGCAAAAGAAACAAATCATTTTTCATAGAAACTAAAAGATGAACCAAGCAATACAAGCCGAGGTAATTTCTGTAGAAGAAAAAAAACTCGTACTCAAAACCAAAAGAGATACCATTACCTGTACGCTAGCAGAAGACGAAAGACCGCTAGAAGTAGGAGAGAAATACGAATTATTCTTATGGCAACATCATAATAAAAACTGGATTGCCAGCAGAAGACTTATGGATCAAAAGATCCCATATTTTGATATCCTTGAGGTAGTAGGTTTTCACCCAAAAGGGTACCTCGTAGAGTGGGACAGAAAGCCAAACCTTTTGGCGAAAGCCGAAACCGATTTAGATATCGATAAAGATTATATTTTCTATATCACCACCGATGATGAGGACTCCCTAGTTGCTTATGGAGATTACAGAGACCATTTTCAAGCACATACTAGCGAACTAAAAGAAGGACAAGAAGTAGATATTTTAATCTATTCTGAAACCGAATTAGGTGTAAAATGTATTGTGAATAACAAATACGAAGGACTCATTTATCATGATCAGATTTATGGAGATTTCTATCGTGGTGAGCGTAGAAAAGCCTTTGTACAACATATTAGAGAAGATGGAAAACTAGACATTATTCTCTACCAAAACAGAAAAGAAACCCGAGATGACAATGCCCAAGTAATCCTAGATTTTTTGGAAGAAAATGAAGGAGAAATGGATTATACAGATAAAAGTTGTCCTACAGAAATTGCCGAAAATTTTGGAATGAGTAAAAAGGCATTCAAAAGAGCATTGGGAAGTCTTTATAAAGAGAAATTAATTACATTAGAACCTACAAAAACAAAATTGAACCATGGAAAACGCCATTAATTTAGGTGGAGTAGAAGTTTCTATTCAAAATAAAATAGCCACCGTAGAGTTTCATCATCCATTAAGTAATTCTTTGCCAGGGAAAGTATTGGCAAAATTGGCAAATACCATCACAGAGCTTGGGCAGAATGACGAAGTATTAGTAATCGTTCTAAAAAGTGCTGGAGAAAGAGCTTTTTGTGCAGGAGCTTCATTTGATGAGTTGATTGCTATCGAAAACTTGGAAGAAGGAAAAGTATTTTTCTCAGGTTTTGCCAATGTAATCAATGCCGCCAGAAAATGTCCAAAACTCATTATTGGGCGCGTACAAGGAAAAGCCGTAGGTGGAGGTGTAGGAATGGCATCTGCAACAGATTATTGTTTTGCAACAAAATATGCAGCTGTAAAACTCTCGGAACTTGCTGTAGGAATCGGGCCTTTTGTGGTAGGACCAGCAGTAGAGCGTAAAATCGGAACCTCAGCTATGAGTCAGCTGGCAATAAATGCCACAGAATGGCAAACAGCACAGTGGGCAAAAGAAAAAGGACTCTATACAGATCTCTTTGACACTGCCGAAGAAATGGATGCCGAAATAGAAAAACTGGCAAACACACTTGCAAATTCAAATCCTGAAGCTATGACCTTGCTCAAGCAAATTTTTTGGGAAGGATGCGAGCACTGGGATGATCTCTTGATGGAAAGAGCCGCTATGAGTGGAAAACTTGTTTTATCAGATTTTACCAAAAATGCCATTAATAAATTTAAAAAGAAATAGTCTTTTTAAATTCATTTCAATAAAATGAAGCCTCCTTTTAGGAGGCTTTTTTGTTTAGTGTATGATTTTTAATATTTGAATAAGTGTTTGTTTTTATGTTGTTTGTTTGCCCACAAAAATTAGTTTCCAGAACAAGAAATTTATTCAAAGAATCACTATTTTGTAAAATAACTCCTTGAACTATCGGTTTTCCATTTTTACAATTATTGTAAATCATCAAGTGTTTTTCTTTGAGATGAGAATAAGAACCAGTTTTATTATAGTAACAGCTTAGATAATTATAAAGATCATGGCGGGTTTCAAATTCCACATAAGGAAATGATAGTTGTGAATAAGCTGTTTGTAAGCTGAATACTAAATGTAGGATGAGTAAAATTTTTGTTATCATTTTCAATTTTTTTTCTTGATGAGACTCTGCCATTTAAAGATTGAATACTTACAGTTGCGAATATCTAATCGCTGTTCTAAACTTTACTCTTGTAATAGTTATCTGTTATATGATAAAGATTAATAGGGTCACAATTCAAAAGCAAGGTGAATAAAATCCCGAATAATATTTTCTTTTTAAAATCCATTTCTTAAGGGTTTTGTAAAAGGATTGATATATTTTTATTTGTATAATGCATTAGTCTTTAGGTAAATGTGTTTTTATCCCATAATCCAATCAAATTGTCTGATAAGCAAGAATTGTATAAAAAACCATAGTATTGAAGTCCCAAAAAGAATGTTTAATGAAGAAAGGTAAATGCTCTTATTGCCAATTCTAATAGATCGAACAAGGCTAATCAATATTGGAAGGACACTTAATAAAGTCATTAAAAACCAAACAATATATAAACAAGTAAAAAAACTTGTGTAAACTTTTATTTCTAAAATTTCATAGCAAATAAGAAATAAAGAACACAGAATAGACAAAAATATATAGATTCTTTTAAAGTAATACCGTTTACGTTGTTAATTTACCCATAAATTTTAGCTTCTTTTCGGGTTTGTTTACTTGGCGTAACATCCCCCTTTCCCCCTTCAAAGGGGGCTTAAACAGTGAGTAAATTAACACCGTAAATGGTATGAGTTAAGATTTTCATTGATTGTTTTTTAGGAGCATTTTTTTTAGAAATCGTTCAGTTCCTTTGTTTAAAGGATAAAAATCATATTCCTTACCATCCATTAGAATCATGAAGCAACGTTTTTCTTTCTTATATCTAAGAAAATAGAGTGTTTGTAAAAAATGAGTACTCGGATAAGGGTTTAATATTCTCATTTCCCTTTTATGGCTCACTTCATAAACATTCATTTTTTCCTCTATCGGAAAGTTGAAAGATTTGGAACTAGTTTTACCATTTTTTACCGTTGTGATATCTATACGATGAGCTTTTTGAGATAATTTTTTGTCTAAATCAACAGTAAAGCCGTCCATCTTTTTTTGGATATCGAATACATCAAAAAGTGGGTCATAAACATAAAAAGCTTCAATAATTTGTTCATCTTCTTCAAGAAATGAAGTATCTACTTGAATCCTATGTTTTCCGCTCTCCACCTTTCTGTTAAATTTACTTTTTAGGATATTTTCCGAAGAGTAAATTTCCCATGGTGTAGTATAATTAGGCTGATGGTAAGGATTTGAAATGGAATAATCACGATTGTCATTATCAGTATATGTGATTTCCAAAAAGGGATGATTGTTATAAAAAACGATTTTTTGCTCATCAAAAAGGATATAATCCATCTTTCCATAAAGGGTTCTCCAAGGAGTACCATAGTTGGTGTAGTTTCCCAAAAACTGGTCATATTTTGGTAAATGTTTCAAATCAATGCTATCAAAATATAAATATATCATACTGTCTTGTACAGCAATAAGGTTTTGCCCTCTTGATTCATAATGATTGCATTGTCCTATTGCTTTTTCAAAAAACAAAGAAGATAAGAGCACTCCTAGAATTACTTTGAGTTTATTGATATACTTTGAAGAAATAGTCATCTTTTTAAGTGTTAAATTACGTTTTGTTCTTTACCCATTCCAAATACTCAAATGTAGAAGTATCTACGATTCTAAAGCCAATTTTTTTTCCTTCTACTTAAAGAGTGATGAATCATATATCTTTTTATTTTTTCTTGCAAAAACAAAATCTAAGGGAGCATTCCATAAAGAGTCAACAAATAAATAAATTTTACCCTCATCAAAAATAATTTTGTTCTTAGTTTTTTGAGCATATAAAACTATATGAAGGAAAAAGCATAATGTGAATAATTTTGTTGCCATTTATTGAATCATTAGTCTTTATAATAAACCTCTAAAGAAGGCGTTTGCCATTTTTTTGGTTTACTATTTCCATATTTTAGAGATAAAAATTGAGATCGATTCATAAAAATAAGCATTAATCCATTTTTCTCCTCAACGATAATTTTATTTCTTCTTTTGAAAATAAATTGTTCTTGCTGGTTTTTGGACAAACAATTGAACTGGTTTTGTAAGACAATTTCTTTGTGAGGTCTATCCATTTTATCGTGAAATGGAAATTCGTCATAGGAAAAACTCAAGAAAACACATTCGGAAAGATGATTAAATGAAATTGATTTTATCTTGTTCTGATAGAACAATTCATGAATTCTTTTCAAATTCTTATATTCGGAATACGAATTAAAAAAGAAACTAGATGAGAAAATACTAGAAACTTTTTGATATCCCTGAATAGAGTAATCGTGTTTTATATTGTTTCCCTTGGTAGATAGAATAAAATGATCTTTTTCGATATAAATGGCATCAAGATTTTCAAAACGAATATTTAATTTTTGCTGAATTATATCTGTATATTGCTCCATTTCGTTTTTCATTTCTTGATGACTCATAGAAAATTCCATTTGATCTCTTAATGCAATCCTTTTAGTGCATGAAATACTGAGAATTAGTATAATAATGTATGTGATAATTTTCTTCATTTTTGTTGATTATGAGTGTAACCTGCCTGAATGAAAGTTGCATCTCTTGGATCATCGAAATATGATTCGAAATAATCCCCGCTGTCGCCAATTTTTAATTGGTTGGACACACAGAGAATCACACTAAATTAACCATTTCATAAAATAAAACACTCAATAATAGCTTTTTATTGAGTGTTTTATTGTTTTTTGATTCACATACTTACTACTAAGTGTAGCTTTAGTTGAGAAGAGTCTGTTTAATCTGCAAACCATTCCATAAATGGATCGGCAACTAAAATGAACACAGATATTGCTACTCCCAATATATACAAAGAATATGTCCATTTGGGATATTTAAATTTATTAATCAGTAATAAAATAAACCAAAATGGAGCACTCAAAATCATCAATTCTCCTAAATAATAGATGATTGAATGATGCATATGAAAATTAAGCTCTTTAGGATCTGGATTGTTATAACTTGGAAAGTAGCCTAGTGAAAAAAAAGCTCGAAAAACATAAGAGTAGAAAGCTAAGAAAAAACTCATCGGAATTAAACTCAGAGCGATGTATATGTACTTGATATTTTTTTTCATATTCACGAACTCATAAAAGCGATTCCCCGCTACCACCAATTTTTAATTGGTTGTACACACAGAGAATCACACTAAATTAAACATTTTGCAACAATAAAACCCTTATTAATAACTTATTATTGAGTGTTTTATTGTTTTTTTATTTGCATTTTCTCTAAGGAAGCAATTCGGAGCTGAGAACGATTTTCTATTTTATTTGGCTTTTCCCAGCACACACAAAGCCCATCTATATCAATCAAAAGATCAAGCTCATTTTCAAACAAACGTTTCATTTAATAAAAATGTTTATAAAAAGAGGCTTATTTAAAATGATTATGAATAGCAAAAAACGATAAAAAATAGGACAAAAATCCTTGTAAATTTTAGGTTCAAGCACTACCTTTGTGAGTCAATAATTGTTAATTTTTTAACTTAAAAGCGATAACACGATGAGCAAAACAGTGGGATTATTCTCCAGTTCGCTTGGTAGAAAGATGGTGATGGGAATCACTGGACTCTTTCTAGCCTCGTTTCTTGTCATTCACTTGATAGGGAATTTAGCCTTATTTTACGATCCAGTAGCCTTTAATGAGTACACCAAATTCATGTCTTCCAACGCCTTAATCCGTGTGATGGAGATTGTTTTGGTATTAGGTTTTGGGAGTCACATCATTGATGCTATTTTACTTACAAAAGCCAACAACAAGGCAAGACCAGTAAAATATGCCATGGACAAGAAAAAAAGTTCTTGGTACAGTAGAAATATGGGACTAACAGGTTCTGTAATTCTAGTGTTTTTGGTAATTCACATTGGAACTTATTTTGTGCCTTACAAACTAGGAGATCCATCATTGGATGCCACAGGATTAAAGGATATGTACACAATTGTGGTAAATTCTTTCCAACAATGGTGGTATTCTTTATTGTACATCGTGAGTTTTGTTGTTCTAGGAGCACACTTGAACCACGGTTTCCAGTCCGCTTTCCAAACTTTAGGAGTTAACCATCCTAAATACACACCATTTATTCAGAAAGTGGGTGTAGTGTTTTCAATTTTGATAACGATTGGATTTATTTCTTTCCCAATCTATTTCGGATTTATTAAATAAATACAAGCACAGAGATGACAAAACTAGTTAGCCATATACCAGAAGGTCCAATAGATAAAAAGTGGACTAAGCATAAAGCAGACAGCTTATTGGTAAACCCAGCGAACAGACGTTTGATTGATGTGATTGTTGTTGGGTCTGGATTAGCCGGAGCCGCTGCCGCAGCTTCATTGGGAGAACAAGGATACAATGTAAAATGTTTCGCTTTCCAAGATTCGCCAAGACGTGCGCACTCTATTGCTGCACAAGGAGGAATCAATGCTGCCAAAAACTATCAAAACGATGGAGATTCTACTTACCGATTATTTTATGATACGGTAAAAGGTGGAGATTACCGCTCAAGAGAAGCAAACGTTTATAGATTAGCAGAAGTATCAGCCAATATCATAGACCAATGTGTTGCTCAAGGAGTACCATTTGCACGTGATTACGGAGGATTGTTAGATAACCGTTCTTTTGGAGGAGTACAAGTAAAACGTACTTTTTATGCAAAAGGACAAACAGGACAACAACTTTTGATTGGAGCTTACCAAGCCCTTTCAAGACAAATTAACGCAGGAACTGTGACGATGTACAACCGTCACGAAATGCTAGAAGTTGTAAAGAACGACAAAGGAGAAGCTGTAGGAATTATCGCTCGTAACCTCGTAACAGGAGAAATAGAGCGTCACTCAGCCCACGCTACCCTACTTGCAACAGGTGGATACGGAAATGTATTTTTCCTATCAACAAATGCTATGGGATCTAATACAACAGCAGCTTGGAGAGCACACAAAAAAGGAGCACACTTCGGAAACCCTTGTTATGTGCAAATTCACCCAACTTGTATTCCCGTATCAGGAGATCATCAATCAAAACTTACTTTGATGTCTGAATCTCTTCGTAACGATGGACGTATCTGGGTTCCTAAAAAGAAAGAAGATGCAGAAGCCATCCAAAGAGGAGAAAAAAGAGGTGTAGATATCCCAGAAGAGGATAGAGATTACTACCTAGAAAGAAGATACCCAGCCTTTGGAAACCTTGTACCAAGAGATGTTGCCTCACGTGCTGCAAAAGAAAGATGTGATGCAGGTTACGGAGTAAATGCAACAGGAAATGCCGTTTATCTTGATTTCTCAGATGCCATCAAGAGATTCGGAAAAGATACTGTAGAAGCTCGTTATGGAAACCTTTTCCAGATGTATGAAAAAATTACAGCGGAAAACCCTTACGAACTTCCAATGAAAATTTATCCAGCCATTCACTATTCTATGGGAGGTCTTTGGGTAGATTATAACCTACAAACTACCATTCCAGGATTATTCTCAGCTGGGGAAGCAAACTTCTCAGATCACGGAGCAAACAGACTTGGAGCATCTGCACTAATGCAAGGTCTTGCTGATGGATATTTCGTAGTACCTTATACAGTACCGAACTACTTAGCAAAGCATATCCGTACTGGTGCAATCCCAACAGATACACCAGAATTTGACGCTGCCGAAAACGAAGTAAAAGGACGTATAGAGCAGTTGATGAATAATAAAGGAACCAAATCTGTAGATACTTTCCACAAGAAACTAGGAAAAATCATGTGGGAATACTGTGGAATGGCTCGTAATGCTGAAGGATTGACTTACGCCATCGGTGAAATCAAGAAAATCAAAGAGGAATTCTACAAAGAAGTATTCGTACCAGGAACACCAAACGGTATGAACCAAGAGCTAGAAAAAGCCCTTCGTGTTGCCGATTTCATTGAGCTTGGAGAATTGATGTGTCATGATGCACTTCATAGAAACGAATCTTGTGGAGGTCACTTCCGTGAGGAATACCAAACAGCAGAAGGAGAAGCACTACGTAATGACGAAGATTATACTTATGTAGCTGCTTGGGAACATACCAACGGGGATCCAGCTCTTCATAAAGAACCGTTGACATTCGAAAATATTGAACTAAAACAAAGATCATACAAGTAATGGCAGGGATGAAACTAACACTTAAGATTTGGAGACAAAACGGCCCAAACGATAAGGGTCGTATAGTGGACTATAAACTATCCGATATTTCACCAGATATGTCTTTCTTGGAAATGATCGATGTATTGAATGAAGAATTGGTTCACAAAGGAGAAGAAACCATCGCATTTGATCACGACTGTCGTGAAGGAATCTGTGGAATGTGTTCACTTTATATCAATGGAGAACCTCATGGACCAGACGATTTGATCACAACTTGTCAGTTACACATGCGTTCTTTTAAAGATGGAGACACCATTTATATAGAACCTTGGAGATCTGAAGCATTTCCAGTCATCAAAGATTTGATGGTGGATCGTTCTGCGTTTGATGCAATTATTCAAGCAGGAGGATATGTTTCCGTAAATACTTCAGGAAATACACAAGATGCAAACGCATTACCTATTCCAAAAATAGACGCAGATGCTGCCTTTGATGCCGCAACTTGTATTGGATGTGGAGCTTGTGTAGCAACTTGTAAAAATGGTTCGGCTATGCTGTTTACATCGGCTAAAGTTTCTCACCTTTCACTCCTTCCACAAGGACAAGTTGAGAAAGACAGACGTGTAATCAATATGGTAGAAACAATGGATTCATTAGGATTTGGTAACTGTACCAATACAGGAGACTGTGAAATCCAATGTCCAAAAGGAATTTCTCTAGAAAATATCGCGAGAATGAACCGTGACTACTATGCTGCAAAAGGAAAAGAGAAATAGTCTCTAATATCCATAAACATTTTTTGAAAAGCATTCATTCCTTATTGGAGTGGATGCTTTTTTGTTTAAAAGGATGAAGATTTTTATAATAAGCCCTCTTAGAAGGGGGCTTATTCTGATTCCCCTTTTGAATAGCTTGTCTTTATTTCTTTTTTGAGGTATTTCGTGGTGAAACATCCCCCTTCCCCCCTTCTAAGGGGGCTTATTCTGATTCCCCTTTGAATAGCTTGTCTTTATTTCTTTTTTGAGGTATTTCGTGGTGAAACATCCCCCTTCCCCCCTTCTAAGGGGGCTTATTCTGATTCCCCTTTGAATAGCTTGTCT